>CAJWER010000087.1 GCA_913030785.1 uncultured Chloroflexota bacterium
ACCCGAAGGGCCTCGAGACGCCGGACAAGCTACCCAACCTTGCCGACTCCCTATCGAAACGGGGGCACGGGAGCGCCGAGATCGAGAAGATATTGGGGGGCAACTGGCTACGGCTCTTCCGCGACGTGTGGAGTTAGGAGCAGCAGACCGCCGGGAGGACGACCGATGAAAATAACCGATCTTAAGATCCTGATTGCCCGTGGCCCGTGGAGGAACCTGTGCATCGTGAAGGTGGAGACGGACACCGCGCACTATGGCTGGGGGGAGTCCGGGCTCATCGGTCGGGAGCTTGCGGTGAAAGGCGCCATTGAGCACTTCCGCGAATTCCTTATCGGTAAGGATGCGAGGCGGATGGGGGCGCTCTGGCAAGAGATGTACCGCGGCCAGTACTTCGAGGGCGGGCGAGTGCTGACGGCGGCAATCTCCGCCATCGACATCGCTCTATACGACGTGGTGGCGAAGAGTCTCGGCGTGCCCGTGTACCAGCTCCTGGGCGGCGCTCATCGCGACCGCGTGCCATGCTTCACCACATCGCATGCGGCGATGGGGCCGGCCGCGGTGGAGGACGCGCGGCGTATGGTGAACGACGGCTGGCCCTCTATCCGATTCACCTTCGGCGAACCCGACACGGGCGGCGACCCGGCGCTGTTCGAACCAAGGGAGTCCATTGCGCTGACCGCCGAGTGGATGCGCCGGGTCCGAGAGGCCGTGGGGCCAGCGCCGATCCTTGGGATGGAGTACCACCACAGACTATCTGTAGCCGAGGCTGCATCCTTCTGCCAGCGGATGCCCTCGGGCACACTGGACTTCCTGGAGGAGCCGATTCGCGATGAGACCCCCGAGGCCTATGAGGCGCTGCGCCGGATGACCGACGTGCCCTTCGCCATCGGCGAGGAGTTTGCCAGCAAGTGGCAATTCCTGCCCTACATCGAGCGAGGCATCGCCAACTTTGCGCGTATCGATCTGTGCAACGTGGGCGGTTTCACGGAGGCGATGAAGGTGGCCGGCTGGTGCGAGGCCCACTACATAGATATGATGCCCCACAACCCGCTTGGCCCCATCAGCACCGCGGCCAACCTGCACTTCGCCGCCGCAGTGCCCAACTACGCATGGCTGGAAGAACGCACCAGCGACCTCGTCTTCGGCCCCGACTACTTCCCGGTGCAGCCGGAGATCGACGGAGTGACCTTCCCTGTTCCGGAGGGCCCCGGCCTGGGCGTCGAATTCAATGAGGCTGCGGTGGGGGAGCACCCGTTCGAGTTCTGGGAGGCGGGGCACCTGCACCGGCGCGACGGCTCGTACACCAACTACTGATGGCAAGTAGCATTGCCCAGGGACAGGACCATGTTCCAGACCTGCGGACGTTGGGCCTCGACTCGGCTGCGGTTCGACTGCTGCGGTCAACGCGAGGGTATCAGGCGCTCGCTCGCCATCTTGTGACTGGGGAGGTTGATGTGGCGGACATTCCGGTAGGGACAAGCGGGCGTAGCGCCGCTCAGGTGGCGCGGGCGGCCGCATTGAAGGCTGGCGAGATCCTGATGGACAGGCTCCACAAGGTGAAAGAGGTCTCCTTCAAGGGCCGAGGCAACATTGTCACCGACGTGGACATGGAGGTCGAGCGCGAGATCTTTGCCATCCTCGGGGCCGAGTTCCCGGAGGCCGCGCTATTGGGCGAGGAGTCGGCGCGGGTGCGGGCGGACGAGGGACTGGTGTGGATTGTAGATCCCCTCGACGGGACTCGGAACTATGCCTCGGGAATACCGATCTTCTCGACAGTGGTTGGTCTGGCGCTCGACGGCGAGGTTCTTGTGGGAGTCAACTATGATCCTGCGCGCAAAGACATGTTCGCGGCAGAGAAGGGCGCAGGTGCGTTCCTGAACGGCGAACGGATTCACGTCTCGGATACCGACGCAATTGAGGACGGCATCCTGGGCATGGACATGAGCTACAACAATGAGGGCGCAGCCAACGGACTGGACGTGGTCCGCGAAATTTGGCCGGACATGCAGACGGTACGGATTATCGGCTCCGCAGCGATGGGCATATCCTACGCCGCCGCAGGCCTGACGGACCTTTACTTCCATCACCAGTTGGAGCCATGGGACCAGGTGGCGGGGCTGCTTCTCGTGGAGGAGGCCGGGGGCGTCATCACCGATCGCACTGGCAAGCGTGCCGGCCTCTACAGCGATGGACTGGTGGCATCAAACGTAGGGCTGCACACCGAGTTCATGCGGCGCACGGACGGAATGGCATGGCGGCGGCCAACCCACGAGTTGGTGTAGATCCGCCGAAAATCAGCGTGCGGCCTCCGGCTGCTCGGTCAGTGTGACCTCAATTGTGAGCCTGCGGAGCTCGCGATAGAAGGTGACTTCGACCGTCTCGCCAGGAAGGTGGGCGATCAGGAATTTCGAGAGCTGCCCGGTGTTCACGGCGGGCTGGCCCCCCATTTCGACGATCACGTCTCTACTTTGCAGGCCAGCTTGCTGGGCCGGGTAGCCTCGGGTCACCGAGGTGACCACGATACCCTCCAAGACATCTTCTGGAAGACGAAGACCAGCCTGGCTGATGACCGCCGGGGTCAGGTCCACGGGCGAAAAGCCCATGAAGCCTCGCTCCACGTAGCCCCTGCTCATTAGCTGTTCGGCCACCACCCTGGCGTCGTCGATATTGATGGCGAAGCCGATGCCCTGGCCGTTTAGAAGGATTGCCGTATTGATGCCGACCACCTCGCCGCGAGTGTTTACTAGCGGCCCCCCGCTGTTGCCAGGATTGATGGAGGCATCGGTCTGGATCAGGTCGACGATCGTTGTCTGCGGGCCGGTGGCGAGCGAACGGCCTACCGCGCTCACGACCCCCTTGCTCACAGTCGGCCCTCCACGCAGACCCAGGGCGTGGCCGATCGCGATCACATCCTCACCGACCTCCATTTCCGCAGCAACGCCGAGTCTGGCCGGGGTCAGGTCGGTAGCGACGATCTCGATCACGGCGGTATCGGTCCTCGGGTCTCGTCCGATCAACTCCGCCGAGTAGCGCTGGCCGTTGCTGAGCGTCACGATTATGCGCTGGGCATCCTGGATGACGTGGTTGTTGGTGAGGATATGACCCGCCTTATCGAGAATCACACCCGTACCCACGCCATCTGGTACCGGCTGATTGAACGTGCCCATGCTCGCGTCCAGGGTCGTGGCGATGTGGACCACAGAGGGTCGTAGCAGCTTCACGATGTCGACCGTCGATAGTGCCTCCGCGGCCGCTGGTTGGAACGCGACATCGGCGCGGGGGATGGTTCCGTTCGCGGCCTGCTTGGGCACGGCGGTCGGGGCCGGCGCTAACAGTGCGGCGGCAATAGGCGTGGAGGTCGCTTCGACGCTGGCCGATGGCGTTGTTCCGCTGATCGAATCGACAGCGGCGGCCGCCGCCACGGGTGTTTCGCCCGGAGTCGCTATCTGCTCTGGGGAGATTGAAGGTGGCGCCGTCGGCACGGGGGTCGCCGAAGCCGTCGAGGCATTGCCAGACGAGCCTAATGATAAGCCCTGCGAACAGGCCGCCAGGGCGAAAGCCCCGATGAGTGAGACTGCAAATATCAGGTTCCGTAGACTAGGCAATGCGGGCCCCCTGGGAGCGCGGTCACGCGTGCAGGCGTGGCTTGCGGGGTCGCCGATTTCGCACGGCGACGCCCTCTTGCCCCCTGCACATATGATGCAGTCTGAACAACAAGCGTTTCACACAGTGAAACGTCTGGGACGAGGGAGGCGTTGGTCCGAGGCGCAAAGTACCAGAGCCGATCCGCGGGCGAGATACTCCGCGGGATGGTGGAGACTGGTTGTGCGAGGGGCTGTTTGCGACTCGCCTGAGCAGGCTACAGACGTCGGACAGGACTAGCGGTTGCGGCGTCGGCGCAGTCGCCGAAGGCTGCGAGCCTTGTCCAGCCGCTCCTGCTCGCCCTTCGAGCGGAAGAAGCGCCGATTCCTGAGCTCTCTCAGGATGCCGGAGCGCTGCATCTGTGTCTGGAACCGCTTCAGAAGCTGTTCCGGGTCCTCGCCATCACGAAGTGTCACGAAAGACAAGCTACCTACCCTCCTCGAATTGCGGCGACCAACCGCAGAGCCTGCGGTCCACCGGCGAAGGCCCATTATAGCCGCAAAAGCCCGATCGTGCCACCGTTCACGAGGTCCGTGCAGTTGTTGTGTCGTAGACGAGCCGGATAGCACCATTGTCGTACGATACGGAATGGATGATGCGCATTGGACCTGAATACGGCTCGCTGAAGAGGAAAATCCCTTCGCAGAGGACTTCGGGCATGATCGTGAGGGCAAGTGTGTCTACTACGCCGCCGAGCAGGGCGGCCGCCACGACATTGCCGCCGCCAAACACCCAAAGGCGTTTCGAAGTCTGCGCTGACCACTCCGTAACGGCTTTTGCGGTGGGGGCTGACCGAAAGGTAATGTTGGCGCCGCCAAGTGCTGCCAGGTCGGTGGTGCTGGGGAGGGCGAGCGTCGGGCGGTCACCTCACAGCCACCCCCACTCCAGTAATTGCTGATAGCTCTTCCGGCCCATCACCAGAGCGCCAATCCGTTTTGCCATTCATCGAAGTCAAAATCGGCTAGGGGGATACTTTTCCAAGAAGTCGACGGCGCCGTCAAGCCGTGCGACATAGCCGTCGAGAGAAACCGCCAAGCTGGCGACCACGCCGGTGTCTCGTTTGGTCTCCGGTTGCGGTTGCTTGTTCATCGGTAAGCGAGTATTCCCATATCAATTTTCCTATGTAGATGCGGCGCCGATATTGGTCACGATAGCCATGCTGAGGCCGAATAGCCGGCGGTAGCACAAACGTGCTATTGTATCAATGAAATGTTCCCGGTGGTAGAATGAACTTCGCCCATTTGGGCTTCCTCAACCCCAGGAAAAGCCCTTCGGAGGGTCGCCTTTGCCGCTGGAAAATATCGTCGTCCAGGGCGCCCGCGAGCACAACCTCAAGGACATTGATGTAACCATACCCCGCAACAAGCTGGTCGTGATGACCGGTGTGTCGGGGTCGGGGAAGAGTTCGCTTGCCTTTGACACGGTGTACGCCGAGGGCCAGCGGCGCTACGTCGAGTCCCTCTCCGCCTATGCCAGGCAGTTCCTTGGCCGCATCGACAAGCCCGACGTCGACTACATAGGCGGCCTGTCCCCGGCCATCTCCATCGACCAGAAGGGCGTCTCCAGGAACCCGCGCTCCACGGTGGGGACCGTCACCGAGGTATACGACTACCTGCGCCTGCTGTTCGCCAGGGTGGGCAGGCCGCACTGTTACAAGTGTGGGCGCCTCGTGGAGATGCAGACGGTGCAGCAGATGGTGGACGCCATCCTGGCGATGCCGGAAGGATCTCGAATCCAGGTCCTGGCGCCGATGGTGAGGCGCAGGAAGGGCGAGCACAAAGACGTGTTCGAGGAGGCTCGCGGTGCTGGGTACGTCCGCGTCCGTGTCAATGGCGATGTCCACGACCTGTCCGAGACCTTCGATCTGGACCGCAAGAAGTGGCACACCATCGAGGTTGTAGTTGACCGTCTCGTGATCGGCGCAAGCGCGGACCCCAGCCGGTTGGCCGATTCGGTGGAAAGTGCACTCAAGATGGCTAGTGGCACCGTGCTCGTGGCGGACACTGCTGGGGAAGAGCGAATCTTCTCGGAGCGGTTCGCATGCGTTCATTGCAACATCAGCCTGGGTGAGCTTGAGCCGCGGACCTTCAGCTTCAACAGCCCCCACGGGGCCTGCTCTACCTGTACAGGTCTTGGCTACAAGCTAGAAGTGGACCCGGATCTTGTCATCCCTGATAAGGGCCTGTCGCTGGACGAGGGCGCGGTCCAGCCCTGGTCAAGGGCTGGTTCATCCAGCCCCTGGCTCGCCAGCCTGCTGAGATCGCTGGCCCGCACATACAAGTTCTCGACAAAGGTCCCGGTCAGCAAGCTGTCCCAGAGCAATCTCGATCTCATCCTGTACGGCGCGAAGGGGAAAACCATCCGCATGAGTCACCAGACTCAGCGGGGGCGCGACTTCGAGTGGGACACGAAGTTCGAGGGCGTGATCAACAACCTGGAGCGCCGCTACAAAGAGACCGAATCAGACCATATTCGGTCGGAGATCGAGCGGTACATGGCGTCGCGGCCGTGTCAGGCATGTGGCGGTGAGCGGCTCAAACCCGAGGTACTGGCGGTAACGGTCGGCGGGCTGAACATCACGCAGGTGACCGTCAGGTCGATCAGCCATGCGCAGGAGTGGTTCGCCGCCATCGCCGGTGGAGAGGCTGGGTCCCAGACCAACGGAGTCGCCCCGAGTGAAAACGGCGTCGGGCCGGTTCCCGACGCTGACGATATGCTGACAGCCAGGGAACTGGCCATAGCGGCTCAGATACTCAAGGAGATCCAGGCGCGGCTCCTGTTCCTGGTCGACATCGGCCTCGACTACCTGACGCTCCAGCGCACGGCGTCCACGCTCAGCGGAGGCGAGGCGCAGCGAATTCGTCTCGCGACTCAGATCGGTTCGGGCCTGATGGGCGTGCTGTATGTCTGCGACGAACCCTCTGTTGGGCTGCACCCCGTGGACGACTCACGCCTCATTGAGACCCTGCAACGGCTGCGGGACATCGGCAACACCGTGCTCGTCGTCGAGCATGACGAAGCCATCATGAGGGCAGCAGACCACATCATCGATATCGGGCCCGGTGCGGGAGAGCACGGCGGCCACGTCGTCGCGTCCGGCACGATTGACGATATCATCGCGACCAAGGAGTCCATTACTGGGCAGTACCTGGGCCAGACCAAGATGATCCCGCTTCCGGATGCGATGCGGCCCGGCAACGGCCTCGCCATCACGATAGCGGGCGCACGGGCAAACAACCTCAAGGGCATGGACGTGACCATTCCACTGGGTAAGCTCGTGTGCATCACGGGGGTTTCCGGTTCCGGTAAGAGCACCTTAATCTATGAGGTGCTGTTCAAGAGGCTGGCCCAGGACTTCTACCGTGCCAAGGACAGGCCAGGCGACCACGACTCCATCGTGGGCACGGAGGCTGTCGACAAGGTCGTGAATATCGACCAGTCACCGATAGGTAGAACTCCGCGCAGCAACCCGGCCACATACGTCGGCGTCTTCACCCCGATTCGAGAGCTGTTCGCCACCGTGCCCGAAGCGAAGGTGCGCGGATACAAGCCGGGGCGATTCTCATTCAATGTCAAGGGCGGCAGGTGCGAAGCCTGCTCGGGCGATGGTTATACGAGCATCGAAATGCACTTCCTTCCCGACGTGACGGTGCCCTGTGACGTATGCGGAGGCCAGCGATACAATCGGGAAGCGCTGGAGATTCGCTTCAAGGGGAAGAACATCGCCGAGGTGCTCGACATGACCGTCACCGAGGCGCTGGAGCACTTTTCGAATATACCTCGGATCAAGAACAAGCTGCAGACCATGCATGATGTGGGGCTTGGCTATATCAGGCTCGGGCAGCCAGCGACGCACCTGAGCGGTGGCGAGGCCCAGAGGGTGAAGCTGTCGACGGAGCTGTCGAAGCGGGCCACGGGTAGCACGCTGTACATCCTGGACGAGCCGACGACGGGACTGTCGTTCGAGGACTGCGCCCATCTGCTCCGGGTGCTTCACAGGCTCGTGGATGCCGGGAATACTGTCGTATTGATCGAGCACCACTTGGACCTGATTAAGAACGCCGACTGGATCATCGACCTAGGCCCAGGCGCAGGGGACGGTGGTGGCAGCGTAATTGCCGAGGGCACCCCGCAGCAGATCACCGAGGCTACCAACTCCCACACCGGCCGCTACCTCAAGGCCCACCTGCTTCACAGGGAAGTGGCCCCCGTGGCGGACTAGGGTCTTCCTCACGGCCTCCCGTGGTGGAGGGTCCGGTCCCTTCGCCCCCCTTGGGGGAGAAGGCTAGGGTGAGGGGCCGTCTGCCTATCCCGACGGCCATTTGTGAAGGCGAATCACCCTCACCTCAATCCTCTCCCATCAAGGGAGAGGAGGTCCGAACGCAAAGGATACGACGAAATGAGTACCGCCACCGCAGTTCCCATCGATGATGTTTGTGCTGCCGCCGAGCGCATCTCGGATGTCGCCATTCGGACGCCGCTGTTGCGCCTCAACGTCGACGACGCTCCCGCTGAGATATACCTGAAGTTGGAGAATCTCCAGCCCAGTGGCGCGTTCAAGCTCAGGGGCGCGGCCAATGCCGTCCGGATTGCCGACCCCGTGGACCTGGAGCAGGGTGTCTGGACGGCTAGCTCCGGCAACATGGCGCTGTCGGTGGCATGGATAGCGCGGCGTTTCGGGCTGGCATGTACGGCGGTGGTCTCTGACAACTCCCCGGAGGCGAAGCTGAGCGTTATCGAGAGCCTGGGTGCGAGCATCATCAAGGTCCCCTGGGAAGAGATTTTACAGATATGTCGGGTCCACGGGCGAGACGGCATGCAAGGCCTGTTCCTGCACCCCTTCAGCGACTCTGCGGTGATGGCCGGCAACGCCACTGTGGGTCTTGAGATCGTGGAGGACCTGCCGGATGTCGATACGGTCCTTGTGCCCTACGGTGGAGGCGGGTTTGCAGCCAGCGTCGCTTCGGCGGTCAAGGCGTTGCGACCCCAGACGAAGGTACTGGCCGCGGAGGTCGAGTCGGGGGCAGCCCTGGCCGGAGCGATTGCGGCGGGCGGGCCGGTCGAGGTGGAGCAACCGCCGTCATTCGTTAGCGGCATCGGCTCGCCCATGGTCTTTGAGCACATGTGGCCCCTGGTGAGCGAGCTGCTGGACGGCTCGGTCGTTTCGTCCATTGAGGAGACGGCAACCGCAGTCAAACTGGTCGCCGAACGGGCTCACACCATCGCAGAGGGCGCCGGGGCATCGTCGGTAGCCGGTGCGTTGTCGGGCAAGGCTGGGGGCGGTAAGATCGCGTGTGTCGTATCGGGCGGGAATATCGATCTGTCGAAGCTGGCGAAAATACTACGAGGGCAGGTGCCGTAGCAGTGGTAGAGCACACAATCCCCACTATCGAAGAGGTTCGGGCGGCGCAGGAGCGAATTGCAGGCGAAGTGCTCCGTACGCCGCTGGTTCGACTCAACGTCGATGACGCACCCGCGGAGGTCTATCTTAAGCTGGAGAACCTACAGCCTGTGGGGTCGTTCAAGTTGAGGGGCGCCACCTCCGCAGTCAGGCTGATCCCGGAGGCGGAGATGGCGTGGGGCGTGTGGACCGTGAGCGCCGGAAACATGGCCCAGGGCCTGTCCTGGGCGGCCGGTCGCCTTGGGGTAAACTGCACCGCCGTCGTCCCTGAGAATGCCCCGGAGGCCAAGTTGGCCAACATCCGGCGCCTGGGAGGCTCTTTCGTAAAGGCGAGCTTCGAGGAGTTCACCGCGATATGGGGCACCCGTGAAAAGAACGGAGTCGAGGGTCGCCTGGTCCACCCGTTCAGCGATCCGGCGGTGCTGGCAGGCAACGGCACCATCGCCCTGGAGATACTTGAGGATCTGCCCGACGTGGACACGATAGTTGTCGCATGGGGCGGCGGCGGGCTGTGCAGCGGTATCGGGGCAGCCATCAAGGCGGTCAGGCCCCAGGTGAAGGTGTATGCCTGCGAGGCGGAGACTTCGTCGCCATTGGCCGCGGCCCTTGCTGCCGGTGGGCCTGTGCGGGTCGACTACTCACTGAGCTTCGTGGACGGCATAGGCTCGCCCATCGTCCAGCCTGAGATGTACGCCCTGGCAACGCAACTCATAGACGGCTCACTGCTGGCGTCCTTGGAGGAGACAGCGTCGGCGGTGAGGTTGATGGCCGAGCGTAACCACGTCATCGCCGAGGGCGCCGGGGCGGTATCCGTGGCGGCGGCGCTGGCGGGCCGGGCGGGAGGGGGCAAGGTGGTGTGTATCGTTTCTGGCGGCAACATCGATCCGGCTAAGCTCGTCACTGCGCTGGAGGGCGGCGTGCCCACCGCTGGTTAGGTGCCCCGTTGTCAGGCAGTGCCCGACCCCGCTCCTCGGCGGGCGCAGCATCCCACTCTTCTCGAAGCACACCGTAATGTACGTCGTCGACCCGCTCCTCGTGCCTCTGCCTCTCGCGCCGCTGCGACTAGATTCCTCGTGTTTTCTACCGCCTTGTCGAACGTAGTCTCGCCCTGAGGGCAGCGGATCCAGTAGGTGTTGTAGAGAGTGTCTGCTCCCCGGAGTGACCGCACGAGGCCCTCATGGTCGTGAAAATTTATCGGCGCCACGGCAACTTGGCCGTTGAAAGGGTCGGCACGGTCCGGGTGGCCGGTAAGGTTCCTAACCGGCGTACCTGTGTCTACGAGACGTTCCGCGATGTGCCTCCCCGTGTAGCCGAATGCGCCGGTCACGGCGCTGAGGGGTTGTGAGGCCATGTTCACACGACCACGAAGGTCGAGCCGTTGGATGTCTTGGTGACTTCGATGCGATTTGGGAAGGACTCCTTGATCTGTTCGATGTGGGTTATGACAATGATCTTCTCGAAGTCGGACTGTATGGACTGGATCGCCTCTCTCAAACGGTCCTGCCCCGCGGTGTCCTGGGACCCGAAGCCCTCGTCGATGAACAGGATGGGCAGGGGGGCGCCGGACCTGCGTGCTAGCAGTTTCGACAGGGCGATGCGTAGCGCGAAGTTGATTCGAAAGGCCTCGCCGCCGCTGAATGTTTCGTAGCTGCGAGTGCCAACCTCGTCGGAGATCTTGATGTCCA
>CAJWER010000088.1 GCA_913030785.1 uncultured Chloroflexota bacterium
GCGGCGGCGGGATGATGGGCGGTGGCGGTGGCGGTGGCGGTGGCGGTGGCGGTGGCGGTGGCAATAGTATGTGTTCATCCCCTGGAGGAATGACCTACAACGGTACTGAACTAGTTATCTCTGGCAACAACGAAGAAAGGTTCTGGTACGTCAACCTGTCTGGTCAAGTTCAGCGAGAATCGATGTCGCAGTACGCTCTGGGCGGCGCCAACGCAGCGGAATTCATCCAATCTGACAAGACCTACTTGACTGCTTATAACCAAAATGTCCAGACCTGGACAAATCCCTTCGGGAATGACATATGGCCAGCTGATTCCTACAATTTGACTGGCTCGGTCTCCAACGTCCAGGGCATGGTAATCAATCAGACTACCAAGAATATCTACATTGGCTGGAACGACGGAAGCGACGGCTTTATAAGCCAGGCAGTACCTCCCTCCCCAATTACAAATACCCCGGTGGACCTTGCGTACAACGGTGACGATGGCGAGTTGTACATCCTGGTCGATGGCAAGGGCGGAGACGTCGTGGTAGCTGTCAACCCAACGACTGGCGCTGTCTTGACAACCGGCGGGGTTGAAAGATTCTTCACGCTACAGAGCGAGGACTCCAAGGCTATTGCGTACCACAAGGGTAAGATTTACGCGGTTTATGAAGACCGCGGAATGAATATGCAGGGCCCGCCACCACAGAAAGTCACGGTGCTTACTACCGCCTTTGTAGAGACCGCTGAATCTGGCTTCAATCTGGGTACAGATATGGGCAACGTGCTAGGTTTGGCCTCCAACGGCACGGACTTAGTAGGTACCTCTGAGTATGGTGGCCCGAGAGCGGACACATTCAATGCGACATCCGGTAACCGGATGAAGGAAATTCACTTCTATGACCCGAATAATTTCGGATGGCACCAAGAAGGCTTCGAGGACATAGCGTTTAGTACCAGTTCGCCCATGTACTACCCGGTGAAATATGGCGACGTCTATCGGGTCGATGAAGGTGGTCAGGTAATCGACTCATGGGCAATTCAAGACCCCGACGGGAACGCTGCTGGTAACTTGGTTGGAGTCGCTTTCGTGGGCAGTAGCCTGTACATGGCGGATGCCAGCAATAACAAGATCTACAAAGCTCTAGTTCCTCTTCCGGAGATTGATTACACCACCGAGCCCAGGGCACTGGCTTCAGATGGAAGTTCGTTGTGGGTGGCTCTTGATGCGGAACCTGTTGACCTGATAGTCAAGATGGCTATCTCGACCTCTACGGCTACTGTTATAACCAGCTTTGACTCGCCGGGTACTGAGACGGACGGGTTGGCTATCCACGATGGCAAACTGTGGGTACTCATAAATGACACACAGACTATAGAGGTGAATACGCCTTCGGGCCCCATGGCAATGCAGGTAACTGTTTCGCAACTCTTATCACTCAATAAGGACTCTGGAGCAGAGCTGAGTGCAGGTTATCTGATGTTTGACGATCCCTATGGGGGGCCGGACGTCTTCAAGATGCTGGCCGCTGGTCTAGCCAGTGACGGTACGTTCTTGTACTCCGGTGCAGAAGGCAGCGGCGGAATGGGAGGTGGCTCGCAGAACGGTGAGATCTATAAGATCGATCCAACTGACCTGCGCTTCAAGAACATGATGGGAGACGTGATCGGAGGTCCAGTACTAACACAGACCAACCAGTTCTCAGGCGCACTTTCACAGATCAATGCGTTCACGGCATTCACGTTCGCATCGGATTCAGCTTTCCCGGACGATCGTAAACTGATAGCAGCTGGTGCTCCGGGACTTGGCGACCTAGCGGACAAAGTATCGAGGTTGGACGTAGCGTCCGGTGTCATGAAAGACCAGTACACGCTGGCGTCCAGAGACATCAAAGGCCTTGCTCTTGTTGGCACCACGCTGTTCATGGCCGATGCGGTATCGGAATCAATTATTGGGACGTCCTTACCAGAGAACACCGGCGTTGAGATGACCATTGTGGGGTCATACGCAGCAAGCTTGTCAGCGAAAATTACGGATGGCGCTACATACAGCAACTCTACTTCCTACTCAATCGTAAGAAATACTAAAGTAGCTGTCCAACTAACCGCTCCAGCAAACAACTTTGTGGCTACGACTACCAGCGCCACGATTGCGGGTAGGGTTTCTGACCCGTCTGTTGCGAATGTCAGTGTTGGTATCCAATTGCCGTTCACCGAGTTCCTGAACGACACTGTAAAAACAGATGGCACTTCCGCTGCCCTGTGGACAGCGGCAATGCAGAATGGTGGAGGCGAGGGCGTAAAGTGGTTTATCGCGTCAGGTGGAGGCTGTCCAGAATGTGACCCGTCGGCTTGGCGATTCGGTAAGCCGGGGGAGAAGAATTTCGACGTGCCCAACTCAAGAGTAACGGGCACCTTGACCAGCAACGAGGCATTCCCTGTCTCTATCGGCTCTCAACTGTCGTTCGATACCGCCTGGGACACTGAGTTTATGCCTGATTTGGATACGAAGCTTGTCCAGGTAGCGACAGTCACACAGGACCTCCAGGGGAATGATGTCGTCGGCACCTTCAAGACAATCGGCCAAATCGTGCAGTTCATGGATCCCATGGGTATGCCCCCTGGTCAGAATCCCCATCCCAGCCTTTTCCAGTGGGTAACGAGCACTCCACTACCGTTCGCTCCGGGCGTACACCATCCCGTCAGCATTCCATTGGACGTGTTTGCGGGACAGCGCATCAAGGTGCGATTCAAGTTCGACAGCGGTGATGAGTGGGGTAACGAAGGCTTCGGCTGGTTCGTCGACAACATCACGCTGAGTGGTTCGGGAACAAAGACTATCTCGATTCCCACCACTCCTTTGGATACACCAGTTGTAGCCATGGTGAATGGTACGAGTACAACACTGTACGCATCGTTTAGCACCAGCTTCGCTCTTGCCGAAGGCGAAAATACGGTTGTGGCAACAGCCGTTCAGCCATATAGCCCTCAGCTCTCCGGGTACGCTACAACACAGGGCTTCGTTGATACGAAGGCTCCTGTGATAACGCTGAGTGGTTTACCTGCAAATACCAATGTAGTTTTCCAGACCCTGACCGGAACGCTGATCGAGCCTACTATTGACCAGCCTGGCGCGGGTATGACGTTTACACAAAACCTTGTGTCACCCGATGGGTCCACCAGTTCCGTAGTGATCGGGAAGGTAACCCAAGAAGGTCCGTTCAGCTTAGGAATCAGTTTGCAGGAAGGCACGAACACCTTTGTTGCCGAGGCCACTGACGGTGGCGGTATCACGGCAACCAAACAGATCGTCGCCATCGCAGACCTGACCCCACCAGTGGCGCGGGTTGGAGTCGTCACCGTGACCAGTGAGGGTGAAGCGATCGTAGGAGATCAGTACTTCGTGTTAGTCGCGGCGACCGACGTGCTCTCAGGGATTGCCACTAGCACCCTGATTAGCACGGGCGCAACGATGCTGCCTTTGGCTGAAACCCCGGCCACACTTAGGGCGATGCATAACCTGGGTTCAGTGAATAACGTCACGACTACCCATGTGACTCTAGCCAGCGTTGCAGCAAACACACCTGTTGCGTTCCACGATATCCGCGTAACGGTGTCTGACAAGGCCGGTAATACAATAACCGTAACTGGCTCGCTCAACGTGGTCGCGGCGCGGTCCAACAGGAACTACTTCCTGTTCCCTGGTAACAACTTCATGGGCTTGGCCCTCATACCCGACGACGGTGATGACGCCACGACCGACGACGCCTCCCTGGACCGGCTGATGCTCCAGGACGTGACGGACCAGGTCAACCCGGACTTCGTCACCCATCAGGCCACGTCGACCATAACCCTTGGTGACGTGGTCGAGTCTACCTTCGCCTTCAACAAGGCAGGCAACTTCATAGTCCATACCCCGGGCGAAGGCGCTGCGGACACGCTGACCGAACTCAAGCCGTTCCAGGGTGTGATACTTAAGACCAAGGAGATGACCGTCGAGCTTCCTGTGGTGGACATATTCAACAAGGTGGACGTGGAGGGCTTCTCGGCCCAGCAAGCGGTGCCTATCAGAATCAACATCCAGGGCGTGTTCTCCCCGACAGGGGCATCTATCCCGCCAAACAAAGAATTGCGAGTGGGCTTTAATCTCGTCGCGCCGCACATACTGGGCGATACGGACTTCGCCACGGTATTCAGGGGTGCTCTGATACCAAGAGAGTTGGCAATATCTGCGCTGACCTTCGAGCGACGTGTTGACGCGGTGGCCAGCGGCGGCATCGCAGTGGAGATATTCGAAGGATTTGTCTCCAACTCCCTGGGTGACGAACTGAAGCCGACTCTTTCGTACTGGACCTTCATAGTGGATGACCCGCAAAACGATCTCGTCAACGACCTGGGCGACCAGCTCGGCCCGACGATCACGCCGTAGTAGGAGAACTGAGCGGCTTAGTCTAGGGAGTGTAGATCGCTCCAATGGAATCAGACGTGGAATGAACAAGTTAGGCGGCGGGCCTTGGCCCAGCAATGTAAGAAGAAGGGCCCGCCGCCTAAGAATCCCTCTCTCGGGTCTCTGGGAATCGACGAAGAGCAAAGATTCAGGGGAGGGCTGTTTTTGTGTGTGCAGATCCCGAAAAACAATGTCCTCCATCTCTCCAGCCGACCTTAAGGTGAATGGTGTTAGTTAGAGTATTAGTCGGCCTTATCTTCTTGTCGACACTGACATTGCTGCTCCCCTTGTTGCCCCAAAGCAGTACATTGTCGGTCAGTGCAGCTCCAACCCCCCCGTACGTATTATTCGGACGGGTATGGGATGCTAGCGGTACAGTGCTCGGCGCCAACCTGGTGATCGAGGCCCGCATCAACAACATCCACTATGCGCAATCAGTCAACCCCGACACCCAGCTAGGGACCTCAAACACCCGAACCCACTCACCTGCTACTACTGCGCACTACAACTACGGCAATAGCAGCAATTTCCAGATATGTGCTGACGATCCCGCCACGTCCGCAACCGAGGGTGGCAGATCAAACGAAAAAGTTATTTTCTATGTCTCAGGAATACTGGCCACGGCTCAAAGGGTTGGTGTGGATAGCAGCGCCCGTGCGTCCATCCCCTACGTCTCGGGTGGTACCCAGCGGGTCGACCTAGTCATCCCGTCGCTACAATCGGCTACGGCGGTTGCGGCCACGGCCTCAACCGCCGCGTGCACAACTGCTGCTGCTCCCGCAGCGCCAACAGCGACACCGACACCGACACCGGCACCGACACCGGATACCGGATTCGGAGGCTTCACTCCCCCTACTGCAACACCTACTCCTGCTCCGGCCGCTGCGGCTGCCGCGGCATTGGCCGCACCAACACCCGTGACAGCAGAGGGATTGCTAGAAGACACCGAGGCGGCTGCTTCTGGTCTAGCTGATCTGGCAACTACCGACATCACAGCGGCAGCAGCAGCGCTGGCCGAGGCTGCCACATCCGACGCTGCCGCCGCTGCCGATATCTTAACGTTCATCGTGCAGACCGACCCCGAGGCGGCGGGTAAGCTCCTCGCCGAGATAGCAGCGACGGACGCGGTCAAAGCAGGTCGGCTAATCTCCGATGCTGCCAATAAGAACGCCGCTGCAGCCGGCCAGATTATTCTTGAATCCTTGAAGATGAACCTAGAGACCACTGGTAAGGCAGTCGCACAAGCGGCGGCTGCCGACTCGGCCGCCGCCGGTAAAGCGATCGGTGAAGCGGCCTCGTCCGATTATGTCTCAACCGGTAAGGCCATAGCGGAAGCCGCCAAGAGTGACGCCTCCTCAGTTGGCCGTGCCTTGGCCCAAGCCGGTAAGGATTACCCAGAAGCTACCGGTAGGGCCATCGCCAGCGCGGCCAAGGAAGACGTAGAAGCGACCGGTCTCGCGCTGGCATCGGCCGCCCAAGAGGACGCGGAATCCACTGGCTTCGCTCTTGCATGGGCTGCTCAGGAAGACTCGAATTCCACTGGTAGAGCCATCGCCAAGGCGGCGTCTGATGACCCTGTCGCCATTGGCAAGGCAGTCGCCAATGCTGCAAAGCAGGATCCAGAATCCACCGGCAAGGCAGTCGCCAGGGCCGCGCAAGATGACCCTGTCGCCACTGGCAACGCAGTCGCCAGCGCGGCCAAGGAAGACGTCGTGGCCACTGGTAGAGCCGTGGCATCCGCCGCCAAGGAGGATCCGGTCGCCACCGGTCGTGCCCTCGCCACCGCCGCCCAGCAGGACGCCGCATCCGTAGGCCGTGCCGTAGCCAACGCCGCGATGGCGGACCCACAGTCCACCGGTAAGGCAGTCGCCAACGCCGCGAAGACCGACCCAGACGCTACCGGTAAGGCAGTCGCCAGCGCGGCGCGGGAAGATGCTGCCGCAACAGGCCTCGCTGTTGCGAGCGCCGCTAAAGAGGACCCACAGTCAACAGGTCTTGCCATTTCCAGCGCAGCACAGGACGATCCACAGTCCACCGGTAAGGCAGTCGCCGAAGCTGCAGCAGCCGACCCCGTGGCAACAGGTAACGTTATGGCCGTCGCGGCCGCCAAGGATCCCACATCCGCCGGCCAGGCTCTCACAAGCTCAACCCTGCAAAATGCAGAATCGACCGGCAGCGCCATGAATTCTTCCGCCAAGCAGAATGCGGGAGCCACCGTCGATGCTCTTGGACGCGGCCCGGCGCAGGACCCCACCGCCCTTGAGAAGCTGGGGAGGTTCCTACCCCATGAACTTTGGGTTCCGGAGGACGAGCCTCAGATAGGCGTCGACCCGTCTGGGGTTGCAGAGTGGGCAAGCGTAGGCTCTCCTGATCCTGTCAGTCAGATCCTCGGCAAGTTCGCCGATGCCCCTCCGGGTGCCCATGTCGCCGTCGAAAATGTGTTGGATCCGGACGTGCCCGACCTGCGGCCCGGACGAGTCCTCTACGAAGAGCCTGGCTACGTCGGCTACGTGAAGCTCTCGCCTGAAGGGTTCACCGACGATGAGCTCGCCACGGCGCACGTTACACTGTCCATCACCAAGTCCTGGCTTCAGAGCAACCAGATTCACGAATGGTCCGTGCAGTTCAGCCGGTTCGACGAGAACCAGCTGGCCTGGCGGCCCTCACTGGTGAAGCGCGTCCGAGAGGACGCGGAGCGCATTTTCTACACACTCGCGATCCCCGGCTTCTCCACCTGGTCGATCACGGGTAGCACGGAGCCTCCAACGGTGGAGTTCACCGTGGACGATCTGGTGATCAGCCCGTCTACGGTCCAGGAGGGAGGCAGTATCACCATCAGTGCGGATGTAACGAACCTTACGTCCCAGACCCTGGAGTATTCGGCGTCTCTCTGGCTCAACAACCAGGTGAACAGCACACAGAAAATCGTCGTCCCGCCTAGCGTCCCGATAGCGTTCTCCTTTGAGGTGGCTGCCAATACCGGAAGTTATGACGTAAGGATAGGCCGGTTGTCAGGCAGCTTCACAGTCCAGGCCGCTCCTACGCCGCCGGCGGCGGCGCCCACGGACACGCCCACCCCAGCAGTTCCTACGGCTACGTCGGTGCCTCCCACGCCCACGGACACGCCCACGCCTACTCCAACACCAGCGCCACCGCCACCTACGGCGACTGCATTGCCGCCTACAGCCACGGCACCTCCCACTCCGCCGGCCGCGACCGCGGCACCGCCGACCACGACGCCGGCACCGACGGCGACGGCGGCACCGACGGCGGCACCGCCCACTCCGACACCGACACAGACACCGACGACGGCGCCGCCCACCCAGACGCCGACGGCGGCACCGACGGCGGCGCCAGCTACCGTGACGCCGACCACGGGGCCAGCGGCGACACCGACGGCCACCCCAGCGCCTGAAGAGGGCGGTGGCGGCGCGCTGATCTTTATCATCATCGGCCTGGTGGTCATAGCCGCTGGCGGTGGCAGCGCATACTACTTCATAGCGATCCGTGGGCAGCAAGGGCCCCCCACGCCTCCGACAGCCCCGTCAGGGCCTGCACCCGAACCTGATGTGATGGACGCGTTCGATGAGCCGATGCCCGGAGACGAGGAGTCCGCGCCGACAGCCGAGGATGACGAAGGCGCTGATCAGACACCGCCTCCGACCAACTAGAGCCGCTCGAACGCCACTACCAGAGACGCGGAAGGGGCCTCCTGACTTCAGGAGACCCCTTCTCTTTGCAGGGTATTCGACGATTGGCCGTGTCACCCGAGCGTCAGGTGTGGGCCGCCTCATCAAGCTCCACCGCCTCGCGTATGCACGAAACCACGGCGGCCTCGCCGATGTCTTTGAGCGCCCTCACCTTCACGTGCCGCATAATCTTGCCCATCCCTTCGATCTTGCCCTCAGGGTCGGACAGGGTCGCCCCGTTGAAGAAGCCCAGCGTCACATAGTTATCCGTCGCCGACAGATAGGCCACCCTGCCCCTCTTCTCGTACACAGGATTGCTCCACTTGATCGACTCTCTCAGATCAGGCTCGGTGGCAAAAATCAGGTCGCGCAGAGTGTGGCAGATCCGCCGTATCGACGGGTCGTGCTCAGAAGTCCACGCGTCGACATTCTTGCTCCGGGGCATGACACTCCCCGCCACAGTCCACCCCACACCTTATCGGCGGCGGACCAGCTTCTGGATCGTCTTGACCTCCCGTGGCGGCTCTAGCGCCCCCCCGAGGACGCTGTACGATACCTCGGCCACATAGACATCGCCATGTGAATCGACGGCGATGCCGTGGGGCGCAATGAACTGGCCGGCAGCTTCGCCGACCGGCATGTCCCCAACCCGGGTAAGAATGTTGCCGCCCTTGTCCAGGATCGTGACTCGCGGGCCAAGCCGCTGTCCAGTCCAGTTGCCCATCCCGGCGGGGTTCTCCCGTATGCCGGCGAAGAACTCACCGACGTAGACGATCTCGTCGCCGGTGCGCTCGATGTCGATACACGAGGCCATGGCAAGGTTGCCCCACTGCGTAATGTACCGTCCATCAGACGCAAACACCTGCACCCGGTGGTTTTCGCGATCAGCGATGTAGACCAGGCCGTCTTTGTCGGTGGCCACGTTGTGGACGGTATTGAACTCGCCCGGGCCCGTCCCCGACTGCCCCCACGAAAGCAGATGGTTGCCGTCTGGATCGTACTTGTGAACGCTGGCGTTGCTATAGCCGTCTGAGACATAGAATTCGCCGGTGCTCCAATCCACAGCCACGTGGGTGGGGTTGCGGAACGGCTTACCACTGAGTCTCTCCGCAGGCTTGTTAGGCGTGCCGAGCGTCATAAGCAGCTTGCCGTCGTTGCTGAACTTCCGGACCGTGTGATCGCCGGCGTCTATGCAAAAAATGGTCTCATCGGGACCCGTCGCGATGCCGTGGGGGGTGCCAAAGACTCCCTCACCCCAGGAGCGCAGGAACTTGCCGTTCTTGTCGAACACGATCACCGGGTGTTCGTCCCGGTTGTATACGTAGACGGCGTCGTTGGCGTCCACGGCCACCCCTGCGGCCTCCCTGTAACCCCAGCCGTCGGGGAGATCGCCGAAGTTCCCCTCAGACGCCTCGAACTCAAATCCTGCACCACCTATTACAGCCATTCTGCGCTCCTGTTACTACTGTTTGACGAGCTTTTGCAACGACCGGAATACCTTTCCAGGGAATATCATGTTGAACTCTGCCCAGGCCACCTCGGCCACGTAGATGTCGCCCTTCGAGTCGACCGAGATACCGTGGGGCGCATAGAAGCGGCCCGGCTCGTCGCCAAAGGACTCCTCGCCTAGCCTGCCAACGACGTTGCCCTCGAGATCAAAGACAGTGACCCTCGGCCCCAGGTTCCGCCCTGCCGCGTTGGAGGCGCCGCCTGCGTAGTACTCGCCAACGTACGCCCTAGGTCGATGTCGCATGTCGATATAGATGGTGGCCGCCCTCGAAAGGTTGACCCACTGCGTAACATAGGCGCCGTCGGGCTCAAACACCTGTATGCGGTGGTTATCCCTATCGGCGATGTACACCCTCCCGTCGCCGTCGATGGCTATGTTATGGACGACGTTGAAGGTGCCGGGGAAGGTGCCGGACTCGCCCCAGGAGGCCATCAGTTCGCCCTCAGGGGAGTATCGATGCACCTTCGCGTTGCCGTAGCCGTCGGACACGAGAATCTCGCCGTTGCGCGGGTCCACCGCCACATGGGTGGGCGCCCTAAATGGCTTGCCGCTCATCGCCTCGGCGGGCTTGCCCTCATTGCCAAGTGTCAGAAGCACATCTCCCTCGGGCGTCAGCTTCCTCACGGTATGGTCGCCGACGTCGGCGCAGTAGACCGAGTCGTCGGGGCCTATGGCGATACCGTGAGGTATTGAAAAAATATCCTCACCCCATGACCGCAGGAATCTGCCCTCGCTGTCGTAGACGATGATGGGATGCCCACCTCGGTTGAACACGTAGACATTGTCCTGCGAGTCCACGGCTACGGAGGTGGCGTCACCATATACCCACCCTTCGGGCAGGTCCCCCCACTCATCACCGGAGACCTCATACGTAAAACTGCCGCTGCCGAGTATGGCCATTTCTTCATTGCTCCTGTGTTTTCATATATCTCGTGAGTGCCGAACTCGCCGTGAAGCTGGTGCGTCAGGAGCGCTCAAGCAAGACCGTCACGCCCATGTCCCGGTACTTCTGCCGCGCCTCCCGGACATAGCTGCGGAAGCAGACCGCGACGAAGGCTCAGGCACTCCGCGACAAAG
>CAJWER010000089.1 GCA_913030785.1 uncultured Chloroflexota bacterium
GTTTCATCTTCGGGTTCCAGCGCCGACGCTGGTGTCCGAAGTGAACGCCGGCTTCCAGCAGCGACTTCATAGTGGTCTGAGGGGTTGCCGGGGTGG
This sequence comes from uncultured Chloroflexota bacterium, assembly GCA_913030785.1. Taxonomy (GTDB): domain Bacteria; phylum Chloroflexota; class Dehalococcoidia; order Lucifugimonadales; family CAJWER01; genus CAJWER01. Next base: position 97 of record CAJWER010000089.1, read on the forward strand.
TCAGTTCCTGTTCCGCCTGTTCGACTTCCGCCTGTTCAACCATATGTATACTCTCTCCCTTGCAAGGACCGTAATCCAAATACACACGACCCGAAATTATAGCATAACGTATCTGGGCGGTAAAATTCTGGGCGACGTTGGGAGGGCGAGGCGGCATGCCTCAACAGTCACCCAGGGCCAGGAGACTTGCGAGGCGGGGACCAAGCTATAATTGAAGGCCGTAGATTGCTGTGTTACAATCTTGTGGGCCCGTGAAAGAGTTAAAGAGAAGAGATAAATGGTTCTAAGCAAAGAAGAAAAACTGCCGATTGTTGAGAGCTACCAACAGCATGAGGGTGACACCGGGTCAGCCGACGTGCAGGTAGCTGTATTAACCGCCCGTATCAATGCGTTGACCGAACACCTGAGAATCCACAGACACGACGAATCAACTCGTCGTGGCCTCTTGAAGATGGTGGGGCGCCGCCGCAGGTTGCTCCAGTACCTCAACGGGCAGGATGTGGACCGCTACCGGTCGCTCATCGCCAAGCTTGGACTAAGGAGATAGTCCCGACGGCGGGACTATTTTTCTTGTTGTACCCCGTAGGAGGTTGAGGTTTTCTATGTCCCATTCCGTTTTTCAACGCCAAATAGGCACACGCGATATTGTGATTGAAACTGGTCGGCTTGCGCAGCAAGCTAACGGCTCAGTGTTGATCCAAACCGGCGACTCCGCAGTTCTCGTTACTGCAACCATGAGCAAGCCCCGAGAAGGTATCGACTTTTTCCCGCTGACGATCGACTTCGAAGAGAGACTTTATGCCCGAGGGAAGATTCCCGGGAATTTCTTCCGCCGCGAGGGTCGCCCCAGCTTCGACGCTATCCTGACTGACAGATTGACCGACAGGCCGTTGCGTCCCCTTTTCCCGAAGGGCTTCCGCAATGAGGTCCAGATTATTGCTACCGCTTTTTCCGCTGACCAGGAGAATCCCCTAGATATCCTGGTGCTGAACGGCGCTTCGGCTGCGTTGAGCATGTCCGACATACCGTTTGGAGGACCCATTGGGGCCACCCGAGTTGGGTTTGTCGACGGCGAGTATGTGATCAACCCGACCTACCAGCAGTTGGCAGGCAGCCAACTGGACCTTGTTGTAGCGGGCTCACGAGACGGGGTCATGATGATGGAGGCTGGCGCGAGCGAGCTTTCCGAGGCCCAGGTACTCAAGGCCATCCAGATTGCGCAGGATGCAAATCTCGAGATTATTGCCCTGCAGGACGAGATCGTTCACGAGGCTGGAAGCGAGAAGGTCGAGTTCATCACTGGCGGCGTATCACCCGAGGCCGTTGAGCAGGCCAGCGGAATCGTTGGAGACGGTATCGCACGAGCCCTCGATGAGAGCAACGGCAAAGCCGATCAGGCCGAGCGGCTCGATGCCGTCAAGGCGACTTTGGCCGAGCAGATGGAGGACGAGGTCAAGGACGCCTTCGAGGCGCTGCTCGAGCGCGAGTTCCGTGCTCGCATCCTCGATCATGGCAAGCGTCCCGACGGTCGTGGTGTGAAGGATCTACGAGAACTTTCTGCAGACACCGGCATACTCCCGCGGACCCACGGCACAGGCTTGTTCCAGCGTGGTGAGACCCAGGTGCTTGGGGTTGCTACTCTTGGCTCCTCGGGTGATGTGCAGAGGCTGGACAACCTCAGCCCCAACGACACAAAACGCTTTATGTTGCATTACAACTTCCCTCCCTTCAGCACCGGTGAGACGGGCCGTGTTGGCTCCCCCGGTCGCAGGGAGATCGGGCATGGTGCCCTGGCCGAGCGCGCACTGTTGCCTGTAATGCCCAGCGAGGAAGACTTCCCGTATGTGATTCGGCTGGTGGCCGACGTGCTGAGCTCCAACGGCAGCACCTCCCAGGCCAGCGTGTGCGCTTGCACCCTGGCGCTCATGGACGCTGGTGTGCCGATCACGAGGCCTGTGGCAGGCATCTCTATCGGGCTGGTTACTGGCGACGACGGGCGGTTTGCCATCCTGACAGACATACAGGGTATGGAAGACCACTTCGGCGACATGGACTTCAAAGTCGCCGGCACCTCTGAGGGAATCACTGCCATCCAGCTCGATATCAAGATCGAGTCCATCGGCTGGGACGTGATCGAGGCGACTCTTGAGCAGGCCAAAGAGGCCCGCTTCGAGATACTGGATGTTATGAGAGGGGCTATCGAGGCCCCGAGGGACGATCTGAGCGAATTTGCACCCAGGATGACTCGGATCAATATACCCATCAGCAAGATCGGCGCCGTGATCGGGCCAGGTGGCAAGACGATCAGGGCCATCGTCGAGGAGACCAAGGCAACGGTGGATGTCGCCGACGATGGCACCGTGACTATTGGCTCTTCGGATGCGGAGGCTTCCAGTCGTGCCGTCGCTATCATTGAGGGCTTGACCAGAGAGGCCAAGGTTGGTGACAAGTTCAAGGGCAAGGTTGTCCGGATCATGAACTTCGGCGCCTTTGTCGAGATCCTGCCTGGTACGGACGGGATGGTTCACATCAGCGAGCTTTCAGATCGCCACGTCCCGACGGTCGAGGACGTGGTAGCGCTTGGGGACGAAATAGAGGTCGAGGTCATAGGCGTCGACCATTCGGGCCGCATTGCTCTGTCCCGCAGATCCCTGCTGCAGGGTGGTGATCGGGACGGTGGCTCAGGTTCAGACGGGCCACGGCGCGACGGCGGCGACGGCGACGGGCGGGGCGGACAGGGCGGATATCGCGACAGGCCGCCTCAGGGCGGCGGCTCCAGATCGGGGCCTCCGCGTGATCGGGGCCCACGCAGGTAAGTTTCGAGGTAGATGATGGCGTCGATCAGGGTCGTTGTCCAGGGTGTTCTTGGAAAAATGGGACTCCAGGTCCTGACGACGCTGTGCGGCGAGGACGGCCTCGAGCCGGTTGGCGCCGTCGACCTGTTTGCCGATTCGAACTCCATTGCACTCCCTGATGGTTCGGGGAGTGTGCCTGTTTCTACCTCCATCGAAGGCGCTCTTTCCAACGCCGACGTCGTGGTCGACTTCACCAACGCGGACGGGGCTCTGGCCGTCATGCGTGAGGCTGCGCCAGCCGGAGTTCACGCGGTAATTGGCTCCACCGGCCATCAGGACGCCACCTACCAAGAGGCGGAGGCATTGGCCGAGAAGCATGGCACAGGAATCTTTATCGCGCCCAACTTCGCGGTTGGCGCTGTACTGATGATCCATCTTGCGAAAGAGGCGGCTCGCTTTTTCGAGTACGCCGACCTGACCGAGATGCACAATGAGGCCAAGGTCGACGCGCCTTCCGGTACGGCACTCGCCATCGCGAAGGCCGCGATTGAGGGCAAGGGTGCCGATTTCACCGCCCCAGCCGCTGAGAAAGAGATGATTTCTGGGACTCGTGGTGGAACCACCGGCGGCGTAACCATCCACAGCGTGCGCATGCCCGGACGGGTGGCGCACCACGAACTGACCTTCGGCGGCCTCGGCCAGACGCTGACTATCCGCCACGATTCCGTCAACCGTGAGAGCTTTATGCCGGGAGTGATGATGGCCGTCCGCGAGATCGTCAACCGTCCGGGGCTTACCGTAGGCCTCGACAAGCTCATGGGGCTGTAGGCGCTCTAGCCTCAGCTCCGCCAACTGCCAGCCCGGTCTTGCATCGGAGCTGCACCCCGTTCAGCGACAACTTTCCATGGGGATACTGTGCGTGTCTTGCGAAGTTGTTGTACCTCCGAGGGCATGTGACTAGAACAAACCTTTAGTCCCCGGAGCATGATTTTGTGGAGTGGTTTCGGCAATCGATAACGGGTATCATTTGCGCTACGTTTAGTTAGGGAGGAGCCGTGAACGGATTAAGGGTTGCGGTGGTTGGGGCGACGGGCGCCGTGGGGCAGGTTTGCCTGGGTATATTGGAGGAGCGGGCCTTCCCAGCGGCGTCTATTCGTGTATGTGCGTCCGAGCGCTCCTGGGGCAAGAAGCTATGGGTTAATGGCCAGGAGCTAACGCTAGAGGAGGCGACGCCGGAGCTGCTGGGAGAAGTGGACCTGGTTTTCATCGCCGCCGGGAGTGACACCAGCCGGGAGCTAGCGCCGATTGCCGCTGAGCGCGGGGCGATGGTGATCGACAAGAGCGCAGCCTTCCGAATGGACCCGGCAGTGCCGCTGGTCGTGCCCGAGGTCAACGCTGGTGACCTGGACGGGCACCGCGGCATCGTATCGACCCCCAACTGCTCGACGACCCCGCTGGTCATGGCGCTCAAACCCTTGGATGAAGTCAACCGCGTGACACGCGTTACGGTGGCCACGTACCAGGCGGTCTCCGGGACTGGCGCCGCCGCCCAGGAAGAACTGCGTGTACAGTCCGGGCAGGTGCTTGGCGGAGATGCCGCGCAACCTGACGTGTACCCTCACCAGATTGCCTTCAACGTGCTGCCCCATGTCGCGGATTTTCTGGACAGTGGGTACACAACCGAAGAGATGAAGATGGTTTTTGAGACGCGAAAAATTCTACATAGGCCGGATCTGGCCGTGTCGGCTACGTGTGTGCGTGTGCCAGTGATGGTATCGCATAGCGAGGCTGTTCATTTGGAGTTCGAGCACCCGATGAGCGCAGAAGAGGTCTCGGAGGTGCTGGGGAAGGCGCCAGGAGTCAAACTGCTCGATGAGCCGTCTTCCAAGGTGTACCCGATGCCTTTCGACGTTGCGGGACAGGACCCCGTGTATGTAGGGCGTGTACGGCGCGACGAGTCGCACCCCAACGGCATCGTGATGTGGCTGGTTCTGGACAACTTGCGGAAGGGCGCAGCTTTGAATGCTGTCCAGATCGCAGAAGAAATGATGAGCAAAGGGCTCTTGCCGCGTGGGCGTGCAGCGTAGTCGAGAGCTAGCGGAAACGGATAGTTCTAGGAGGTGAGCGATGGTTGAGATCGGCAGGCTGCTAACGGCGATGATCACGCCCTTTGGCAAGGGTGGCGAGGTCGACTATAAGCAGGCGCGCAAGCTCGCCCGGGGGCTGATCGATTCGGGCAGCGACGGCCTAGTCATAGGCGGCACCACCGGCGAGTCGCCTTCGATGTCGACCGAGGAGAAGATAAGGCTATTCGCGGAAGTGAAGGAGGAGGTTGGGAACGAGGCGTCCGTGATAGCCGGCACCACCGACAACCACCATCGCGGGTCTCTGGATCTGTCCATCGAAGCTGAAAAGGTCGGCGTCGATGGGCTTCTGCTGACGGTACCCGCCTACAACAAGCCTCCCCAGGAGGGCTTGTACCAGCACTTCAAGGCTATTTCGGAAGCGACTTCACTGCCGGGGTTGCTCTACAACGTGCCGACACGCACCTCGCTCAACATGACTGCGGAGACGACGCTGCGTCTGGCCGAGATCGACAGCATCATCGGCGTGAAGGAGGCGTCCAGTGACCCGGTCCAGATCGCACAGATCGTGGACGGCGCGCCGGACGGGTTCAAGGTGTGGTCAGGTAACGACGACGAGACTTTCTCTGTGATGTGTGTGGGCGGCTTCGGCATCGTCAGTGTGGCGGGCAATATCATCGGAGACCAGATCAAGGCTATGATGGGGATGATCCTCGAAGGGGACATCGAGCGGGCCGCGCAGGAGCACCTTCGGATGCTGCCCATCTTCAAGGCGCTGTTCTGGGTCACGAACCCAATACCCATCAAGTACGCGGTGAACCGGGCGGGGTTTGAAGCCGGTTCGCCGAGGCTGCCGATGGTGGAGCCAGACGACGCCTTCAAGGCGAAGTTCGATCCTATAATGGACAGCTACAACATCGACCTGCCCGTCTAGGGGCTTATGGATGGGCCAACCCGTTTCGGGAGTTTCGCCCATCCTACTCTCGGAAAAGAAAGAAACATGTTTGTGAGGGACACCCTCACTCACTATGCGGAGGGATTTGGCCCTCTGCATGCCCCTTTTTAGCAGGGAGCCAGCGGCCCTAGGTGCCTTTGACTATTGGCGCCAGAGCGGCGATGTGGTAGGGGTTTGTGGCGCAACATCCTCCGATAATCTGTAGGCCCATTTCGAGCCACTCTTGCCCGAACTGGGCGTAGCGCTCCGGCGTGTTTTCCCCTACGTTAGACCCCCTGAGTTGAAGGTCGGGATCATCGCCCTTGCCACCGCCGTCGTAGCCCACGTTGGCGTATGCGCCTACTGGTCCGTCGAAGGCATCCTGCAGCATTGGCATGGTCCGCGATATTTCTTTCGGCGCGCTGCACATGAGCAAGATGGAGTCCACACCCACGCCCTCGTCGTTGATTGCCTCCACCACATCTGCCATCGAGCCGCCGTCCATATTGAGTCGACCCTGCTCGTCGAAATGACAGAGCCCCAGGAGCAGCGGCAGGCCTGTAGGGGCTGCTGCCCGGATCGACTGGCGCACCTTCGCGACGGAGCCGACGTATTCGGTGAGTATGGCGTCGACACCCATTTCCGCCAGAACCGCGGCCTGGTCGCGCAGGTCTTCGTAGGAATCGACTAGGCCGGGTGAGGGTGCTATGCCACCGGCGACGTAGGCTTCCGGGTTGGAGTCATCGCGGGCAGACAGCGCGATTTCCACTGCGAGGCGGGTGTACTCTTCCCAGTCGTCTCCAAGGCCGGCCACGGCCATGCGGCTGCGGTTGCCCCAGAAGGTGTTGCTGCTGATGACATCGGCGCCCAGGTCGAGGTAGTCAGTGTGGATCTGGCGGACGGCGTCCGGGGCCGTCTTGTTAGCGACGGCAGACCAGGGGCCTATGTCGCCGGCTTTGTTCCAGCCGCGAGCAATGTTGATCCCGCGCTGCTGAAGCTCAGAGCCGGTGCCGCCGTCGAGCAGTATGTTTTGGCCTGACGCCAGTCGATCGGCGAAGTTTTGGGTAGGTATGGATTTCTCCTGTGACCGTGTTTGTTATTCAGTTCGACAAAAGGCCGTACCTACGATACGCCATGATGCTCTGACTTTGGAAGAAGGAAAGAAAGAGAAAAAGAGAAACATTTTTCAATGTGAGGGACACCATCACATACCCGGCAGAGGGGCGATGTCCTCTGCACACCCCAACCGGAAAAGAACTTGCTGGGACGTAGGGGACATTGCCGCGAGGAAGCACGGTAGGAGGGTAGGAGACGCACTTGATCGCAGGTCGTGCCCGACATCACATACAGGACCGCTGCGCCACTAAGTTCACGCGGTGCCCAGCCCCACCCGCACGAAGCGCGCGCAGCGCCACCAAGTTCATGCAGTATCCAGCCCCGCCCGCACGAAGCGCGCGCAGCGCCTAGAAGATGTCGCGGACCAGGATTGTCTCGTGGCGATAGGGGCCCGTGGAGATGATGTCGAAGGGGCGGCCTATTAGCTCTTCAAGGCGCTCTACATAGGCACGAGCGCCTGCGGGGAGGTCTTCCATCTTTGTGACTCCGGCGGTGACTCCGTCCCAGCCGGGGAAGTCCTCATAAATGGGCTTGCACCGCTCCAGTAGAGCTGCGCTGCCGGGGAAGTCCTTGACCAGTTCACCATCAAGCTCGTAGGTGTCGCATATCTTGATTGTGTCGAAGTCGTCCAACACGTCGAGTCGGGTCAGCACGAGGGAGGTGTAGCCGTTGATCCTGGTGCTGTACCGGGCGACGACGGAGTCGAACCAGCCTACACGACGGGGCCTCCCGGTAGTGGTCCCGAACTCGTTGGCAAGGTTCCTGATCCTTTCGCCTGTCTCGTCGAAACTCTCGGTCAGGAAGGGGCCGCTGCCGACCCTGGTGCTGTAGGCCTTGAACACACCCAGGACTACATCGATTTGGCTAGGCAGTAGGCCTAGGCCGATGCATGCACCGCCTATGGTCGGATGCGACGATGTGACGAATGGGTAGGTGCCGTGGTCCAGGTCGAGCATCATGCCCTGGGCGCCCTCGATGATGACCAGCTTGCCGGCCTCTGCGGCGTCGTAGACAATATGCTCAACGGGACCTATGTATGGCGTCAGCTGAGAGGCCCATTGCTTGCAACTCTCGAAGATTGCGTCGAGTTCCAGAGGCGTGTCCTCGTAGACCTTCTCGATAACGGCGTTGTGGTGGTAGAGGACGGCCTCTAGCCGGGGGTAGAGCGCCTCGAGGTCCAACAGGTCAGCGGTCCGTATGCCAGTGCGTGCTGCCTTGTCGATGTAGGCGGGTCCGATGCCCTTGCCGGTCGTGCCAATGGCCTGATCGCCCCTGGCCTTTTCCGCCAGCTCGTCGAGCTTAACGTGGTAGGGCATGACCAGGTGGGAGCGGTCGCTCACGAGGAGCTTGCCATCGAGAACGATTCCTCGGGCTTTCAGTGCGTCTATCTCTTCGAGGAGAGCGCCCGGGTCGATCACGACGCCGTTACCAACAACGGCGATCCCCTCGGGCCAAAAGATGCCAGACGGTACCAGGTGGAGTTTGAACGTGCCCTGAGGATTCATCACCGTGTGACCGGCGTTATTGCCCCCGGAGAACCTTGCAGTCACGTCTGCATGCTCCGCCACGAAGTCGACAATCTTCCCTTTTCCTTCGTCGCCCCACTGCCCCCCGAGGATCGCGCAGACAGTCATTCCTGTCCTCTCTTCCAAACTCGTGAATTAGCCCAAAAAACCTTATGGATTATATCAGAGCGATGACCAATGGCGATAGGGTCGGGCGTAGGGGCGTGTGGTAATATGAGAGCTGTTTTTAGCTTCAGACAGCGCACGGGAGGCAGGCTCGATGGTTGCGACCGAAAGAGTGAAATTTGCCGAGGTTGAAGGTGCGAACGAGCTGTTCACCCCCGCGTTCAATGAGTACCTGGTGGCGCTACACGGCAGGTTCGCCGACAAGGTGAGTGATTTACGCGCGGCGAGGGCCATTGTGTTGCGGCGGGCTCTGGAGCAGGGGATCATGCCTGCGCATCTGCCTCCATCCGATATCAATACCGGTGACTGGCAGGTTCCACCGGTGCCCGAGGAGCTTCGGCGTCCCGGCATCGAGATAACGGGTCCAGCGTCTATTACCAGCATGTTCATCAATGCTCTGAATCCAGGGCCTGAGGGCACCCGCGCAGTGGGCGATCTTGACGACGACGAGGACGCCGCAGGGCACAGATTTGTGGACACCGTGACGGCCGCTCGCAATAGGCTGGCTGCCGCCAACCGGACGCTGGAGTTCACTAACGAGGCAACCGGGCGGCATTACAGTATTCAAGAAGGCGAGATTCCCTTTTTCATGCACAGGGAACGCGGGCTCCACCTGGACGAGCCCGATGTGACGATAGACGGCAGCCCGGTGTCGGCGGCGATCCTCGGAACCGCATTGACGCTGTTCCACGCCGGTCGAGCGCAGATTGGGCGAGGACAGGGCGTCTACTTCTACCTGCCCAAAATGGAGTCCGCGAAAGAGGCCGGCTTCTGGCGTGAGTTCTTTGACGCAACATTTGAGTTGCTTGAGTTGCCGGACACGGCTGTGATCCGGGCGATTCCTCTGGTGGAATCGCTACCGATGGCATACCAGATGGAGGAGACGTTGTATGCCCTCGGCCCATACGCGGCGGGACTGAACGCCGCTCGTTGGGACTTTAAGGCCAGCATCTTCGAATTTGTCCTGGCAGACCCGGACTCGGTATGGCCTGACAGGTTTGGCGTCGACATCAAGACGACCAAATTCTTATCCATCATATTTAGGCGGTTGGTTGCGATCTGCCTGAAGCGTGGCGCAGTGCCGATCGGTGGTATGGCGACGGCACTGCCGAGCCGTGACGCTGAGGTCAACGAATCGGCAGCCGCCACTATTACTGCCGACAAGGAGTGGGAGGCAGCCCAGGGTTTCCTTCGCGCGTGGACTGCCCATATCTTCCACATGCAGACCGCTGCGGACCCATTCAAGAATCTGCGAGGCTCGGGATGGACCCCGTCGCCCGAGCAGCACGATCCAGACAACTACCCCGTCGAGATTGCGGTGCCGGAGGGGCCCATCACTATTGAAGGCACCCGGCGTAACGTCCGCATGCTCGTCGAGTATCTGGAGGGCTGGCTCAACGGCAGGGGAGCAAAGGGAATCGACAGCCTGGCCGGCAAGCCCGGTATCCATCCCTCGCTGATGGAGGACCTGGCGACTGGCAGGATGTCGGTGGCGCAGATCGCACAGCGAGTGCTCCATGGAGCGAAGGACACGGAGACGGGGCGGGCCCACGACTTCGCACTGGTCAAGAGGCTGCTTCACGAAGAGGTGGAGGACATCCTGCGCCTGTTGAAGGAGGAGGCCGGTGAACTTGACGAGGCCGGCTGTGGGCAATTTGCAGCAGCGGAGACCCGCTATCGCAAGGCAGTCAAGATCGCTGCGCGGTGGATCAAGAGCTACACGGATCTGGATTTCAGGAG
>CAJWER010000090.1 GCA_913030785.1 uncultured Chloroflexota bacterium
GTAGTATTAAAATCAAATATGTTTTCTTTTATTGCTATACTAGAAGATTCTGTTATTGTTCCTGCGAATGTAGCGTTTTGAGATGAATTAAGAGTTAATGCAGCAGTTTGATTTGTTCTTAACACCATACTATAAGCACCTAATGTACTTAAATAGGTATGATTAGAGCCCAACTCCGCCCTAAATCTAGATGTTCCAGATTCTTGTAAATCTAAAGCTGGATTATTACGACTTATTTTTACATTTGAAGAAGTAGTGATATTACCGGTACTCGTGTCGCCTAACCAAAGTTCTGTCATCTGGACAGCCGAGAGATCACCAGAGGCTGGCGCGTTGGCTGTATACAACCCAAGATCAGTCATCTTGATTGCGCCTTCGTTGGCTTCAGCACCGCTATTGCAGAAAAAGACCTTGTCCATGCAGCTGTTATCTACCAGCGCCTGGGCCAGCTCAAGCTGTGGGATCGTGTAAAACTGGTTAGAGGTCTGGAGCAGCGTGGAGGCCTGCTTCGTGATTGCCTCGGCGATGACTGGATGGGAATGCCCGATGTTGTTGACGGCCCAACCAGCGGTGAAATCGAGGTACTCCTTGCCCTCGTCGTCCCACACGGTTGTCCCCTTCCCTCGCACGATGACGATGGGCTGCCGCTTCACAGTGAACATGTAATACTCGGACTCTATCGCCTTCCAATCTTTTGCCAAGTTAGTTGCCTCCCCCTGATCCTTCGAGCCCTTTCAGGGCATCCTCCAGGGCCTGGAGGCCCTCTCTGAGCGACTTTATCGCATCCGAGAACTTGTCGATGTTTGCCTGGAATGCATCTACCTCTACCGGATCCGCATCCCCGTCCGTAGTTTCGTCGGGCTCGACCACGGCGACCTCGGTGTATCCCGTTAGGGCGGCCACTGCCTCGGTCACCGACCCCTCCATGACCACCTTGTCGCCTGAGGCCAGGATGACCTGCTTCAACTCAGGGAAGTCGATCCCCTCGGCCTGGAGGTAGACGGGCTCGACGTATAACAGGCCGAACTGGTCATCTGTCGCGATGGGTATTACCAGCAGGTTGCCCCGGATACAGAAGGAGCCTTCCTGACACCTGAGGGTGAACCACTGGGAGATGTCTGGATCGTTGTCGATCTTTGCCTCGATCTGCTGGGGGCTGTCGACCTGGCGCTCCTTGGGGAAGCGGAAGGCGACCAACTCGCCCAGCTTTTCCCCGTCGTTCCGCGCGGCCAACCATCCGGCCATGATGGGCGGGTCGTTTCTCGTGTAGGGGGTCAACAGCACAAACTCCTCGCGCTCCTCCCCCGGTATCTTCATGATGACGTAGTAGGGCTCGACGGCTTGGAGCTGCTCTCCTTGACCGAACTTCTCCTCCGGGATGCTCCAGATGTCCTCCAGGTTGTAGAAGTCCTGGGAATCAAGCATGTGGTACCGCAGGTACTTGTCGGCCTGAATAGCGAACATATCCTGAGGATATCGAGTATGGGAAAGCAATGCCTCGGGCATCGTGTCCTTGTCGACAAACAGGTCAGGGAATATTGCCCTGTAGGTCACGACGATGGGGTCGGACATGTCCCAGACGTAGAAATCCATGGAGCCGTTGAAGGCGTCGATAACGATCTTGACGCTATTCCTGATGTAGTTGAACCCCTCGGGCGACGGGTCGGAGTAGGGATACCTGTCCGTCACGGTGTAGGCGTCCTGTATCCAGTAGAGAGCCCCGTCGGCGGCCACGATGTACGGATCCTCGTCGAGCCTTAAGAAGGGCGCGACGGTGGAGACACGCTCCTGGATCTCGCGCCTGTACTGGAGCCGGCTGTCGTCAGTGATCTCGCCGGTGATCAAGATGTTGATGTCGGTGAACTGCCAGGCATAGGCAAGACGTCGGAAGAAACCTCCGATGTTGACTCCGCCAGCTCCATCGTACTGGATGCTCAGGAGCTCTCCGCCGGCTGCCTGGTAGTCCAGCTCAGGCGTATTGGAGTTGACGATCACGTAGTCCAGGGTCTTTTCGCCGTAGTAGATTCGCGGGTTGGTCACGACATCGTCCGGCTCGGCGCCCTCGGCGAAGGAGCCGATGGCGATCGTGCCGTCCTGGGGGATATCCTTGGCAAAGAATTCGGGCCGCCCCTCGGCGGTGAACTCGGTGACAGGGCTCATGGCGACGCCAAATCCGTGGGTATAACGCAAGGTCCGGTTTACCCACGTCTGGGCGTCCTCGTCTAGCTTGTCGGGGGCGACCTCGCGGGCCGCCAGCATCACCTGGCGAGGCCGACCGTTCACAGTGTAGCGATCGACATCGGCGTCCTCAAAGTCGTAGTAGGGCCGGATGAGCTGGATCTGACGGTACACATCTGACAGCGGCCCGTGATCCCACAGGCGGATGTTGTCTATGGTCTGCAGATTTTCAGACACCATCTCCGCCGTCAAGGTCGTGTCGACGGGGTAAAGTTGTTCCGAGACACCACTCAGACCAAAGGCCTGGCGGGTAAGCTCGATGTTGCGATCGATATAGACCTGCTCTTTCGCATATTCGTTTGGACTGACGGTGAGACGCTGCATGGCATTGGGCCACACGACCCCAAGCACCACCGCCAGCACTGCGAACAGGATGATGGCCCCGAACAGGAGCCTCACCTTGGCCATGTACGCGTTCACCAGCATCAGCACTGCCGAGGCGGCTGCCACGATGGTCAGGATCATCAATGCGTTGCGTCGGGCATTGATATCGGTATAGGAGGCCCCAAATACAGCTCCCTGGTCAGAGAGCACCAGAGCCCATCGGTCGAGCCACATTCCGGCGCCAAAGATGAGCATGGCGATAGCCGCGAGGATCGAAACCTGCGCCTTCAGGCCCGGTGTGAGCTGTATGCCCACGCCGCGATAGCTGAAGTTGACGAAATAGATACCTAGGGTTGCCAGCAGCGTGACTACCACCGCACCTAACAGCCAACTCTGCAAGAACTCGTACATCGGCATATCGAAGACGTAGAAAGCCACGTCCCTCGAATATAGAGGATCGAGAATACCGAAGTCAGATGCGCTGGAGAATCTCAGGAATATCTCCCAATGACTCGCCGCAACGACACCAAAGATGATGCTGAGGACCACCGCGCCTGCGACTGTACCCCAGAAGATCAGACGCCTGAGCACGTCTCTTATCTGGGGCGGCAGCGGAATTTCTTCGGGCCCCTGCGAGACTTTATGGGCGAAATATAGACTGACACCGGAGATGATCCCGAAACCCGCAGCCCCGGCAAGGAACATCAGTACCCGTGTGGTAAGCACCTTGACGAACACGCTTCTAAAACCGAGCTCGCCAAACCAGAGCCAATCGGTGTAGATGGACCTAGCCAATGTGGCGATGGCAAAAAGCGCGATGATCGCGACGATGACCACGCCCCACTTGATGTAGCCTCCAAGTTGGGCCGGGATTAAACCTTGTAAATTTAGCGGTGTGTCTGGTTGAGATTGAAAGTTGAAAGCCATTGGTCCCTTCTTTTGCCCGCGCTAACCCTTAGGGCACGCTACGATATTATTTGCTTATCAGTCTAGACGCGTGCCCATGGCCTTGCCTGCAAGTGCATCCATCAACGCGTTGGGCTGGCGTCCGTCGACGATGTGGGTCGTCTGTACGCTCTCCAGGGCCTTTAGGCATGCCCCAATCTTGGGGACCATGCCGCCATCAATCACCTTGGAGTGCATTAGGCCTTCGGCCTGTCTGCGGGTGAGCCGGGGGATCAGGCGACGTGACGAGTCGAGGACGCCCTCGACATCTGTCAGCATCACCAGGCGCTCGGCCCCTATGGCAGAGGCGATCTCACCGGCGACGGTGTCGGCGTTCACGTTCAGCATGGATTCGGACTCGGGGTACGGCGCCGGACCACGAACCGCCACCGGCGCAATAATAGGTACAAACCCGGCTGCCATGACAGCCTCTATGGGGCTCGGATCGACCTCGACGACACAGCCTACCAGGCCCAGATTCGGATCCTTTATCTCGGCCTTGAGCATGCCGCCGTCAACGCCGGAGAGTCCAATCGCTTTGCCACCCAGAGCATTGATCGAGGCTACCAATGACTTGTTCACGAGCCCTGATAGCACGGCGATCACGATTTCGAGACTGGGCTCATCGGTGACACGCAGGCCACCAGAGAAGTTTGGCCTGACTCCCTGACGAGCCATCCACTCGGAGATGATCTTGCCGCCGCCATGGACGACGACCTGCCGCACACCCTGCTGTTGGAGAGCAACGACATCCTGGAGGGTCGTATCATCGCCCCCTAGGGTGCTTCCGCCAATTTTTACCAGAATCGCCCCAACGGCATCGGGTTCCTCTCCGACGGAGGGCTCTCCGTTCGACGCGTGCGTCTCGTGTTGCGGCCGGTCCTCGCCGCTCTCGTGCAGTCCGCCGGCCATGTACGCGCTTGAATCCATCATTCGCCCGTCTGGCTACTCCCCTGGCGCAACAATAGTCAAGTGCTGTAGGCCGAGTTGAAGGTCACGTACTCTTCTGTCAGGTCACAGCCCCATGCAGTTGCAGAGGCGTCGCCATTGTTGACGTTTACCCGAATCTGGACCTCCTGGACGCTCATGGCGTTGATCACTGCTTCCTTCATATATGGGAATGCCACACCTTCGTGGACCATGTGGATATCACTGATAAATAGGTCGACCTGATTTTCACTAAAATCGATGTTGCTTTTGCCGAGGGCCATTATGATGCGGCCCCAGTTGGGGTCGCGACCGTGGACCATTGCCTTAACTAGCAACGAACTGGCGATCGTACGGGCCGCCGTGCGGGCATCGGACAGGTCCTTTGCGCCATCGACAACGACTTCGATAAGGCGCTGCGCGCCCTCGCCGTCGCGCGCCAATTCCTTTGCCAGCACCGTGGACACGTAGGTAATCGCCTCCCGGAAGGCGTCCGCGCCCTCCGAGTCCGGTACGATCTCTGGCCCACCGGCAGCGCCATTTGCAAGAACAAGGACTGTGTCGTTGGTGCTCATGTCGCCGTCGACATCGATCATATTAAAGGAGGCGCTCACCGCCTCCGAAAGGATGCTCTGGAGAAAAGCCGGCTGGACCTTCGCGTCCGTCGCCATGAAGCAGAGCATGGTGGCCATATTGGGGTGGATCATGCCCACACCTTTGGCAGCGCCACCAACAATAACGCGCCCACCAGGCATCTCGACCGAGACGGCAAACTCTTTTGGCCGCGAATCGGTCGTCATTATCGCGCGGGCGAATTCGGGGCCACCCTGGGCCGTTACGTCGATGTTGCCGATGTTCTGGCGAACCAAAGCCATGGGCATCTCGGCGCCTATGAGGCCGGTGCTAGCGACCAGTACTTCGTCGGCAGCAAGTCCGAGCATGGTGGCAGCTAGGGATGTCATCTCCTCGGCGTCCTTGAAACCCTGCTCGCCGACCGCACAGTTGGCACAGCCGCTGTTGGCGACCACGGCCCTCGCCGAGCCTCCCGCCACCCGGTTCTTGCTCACGGTGACGGAAGGTGATGCGATCTTGCTTGTGGTGAATGTCCCGGCGACGGCGGCGGGACTCTCAGACACCAGAATGCCTATATCAAGCGCGTCGGGGGCCGATGACTTTAACCCGGCATAGGTCGCCCCCGCCAGAAAGCCCTTGGCTGAGGTCACTCCACCGCCCTTGATTATCTCAATCATGGAGGCCATCTAATTCCCTCTTCCGCCCCTTCGTGACCCGCTTCGTCTACCCGTAGGACAGGCCATTTTCAGGTTGACGGCAGTATACCATACATAGCTACGACCGCATAAGGAGCGAGGGTTCTATTATCAACCTTTCGAGGGAACCGACAGGGGCGTAGACAGCCCTGGCCTGGAGCAATAGAATATGCCGACCAATAGCGGATTGTAAGCTGGAGTGGGCGCCTTGCCAGCCGGCACTCAAGGGGGTGTCATGTCCCATCGACGGATCAGGGTACAGAACACGAACGACATGGAGATGTTCCGGGGCCTCGATTACAGCGTCAGTCGCGCCGTCCAGGCTGGTCAAATCGTGCACTTGCAGGGCCAGACAGGTATCCCTCTGAACGGCAAAGGGTTCATCGGCGAGGATAACCCGGCTGCCCAGGCCGAGAACGCCATGCAGTGCGTAAAGGTCCTCCTCGAGGAGGCCGGCTCCAAGATGGAGGACATCGTCAAAATCACGACCTACGTGACCGACGCCTCCTACCGCGCCCAGGTCTACCCGGTCCTGGCAAAACACCTGGGGGACGTGTACCCCTGCTCCACCGGCCTGGTCGTGAAGGCGCTGGCGACGCCGATTGTCGATTTCGAGATCGATGTGTTCGCCATAATACCGAGAGACGAAGACCACGTCCGCATACGCAAAGGCACGACCAAGGGCGGATACCTGCTGCCGGACATGGATTTCCGAGCCAGCAAGGCCGTGCGGGCCGGGCAGAATGTGTACCTCACTGGATCAACAGGCTTGACCCTCGACGGCTCTGATTTCGTCGGTAAAGGCGACCCCGCTGCCCAGGCGGACAATGCGATGCGGTGCGTTAAGACGCTGTTGGAGGAGGTCGGCGCGCGGATGGAGGACATCTGCAAGGTGACGACCTATGTGACGAAACACGAGTACCGTGCCGAGGTCTATCCGGTGCTCTCGCACCACTTGAAGGACGTCAGGCCAGTGTCCACCGGTTTAATAATCCCCGCCCTTGCCGCGCCGGAAATCGATTTCGAAATCGATGTTTTTGCGGTGATTCCAGAAGCCGGCGAGACCAATCGGCGCATCCGACCGACGAACACGAACCTTCACGAGGCCGTGGACCCGAGGTTTCCCGGCCTGGACTACAAACTGGCCAGAGCGATCCGGGCCGGAGACAAGGTGTTCATGCAGGGGCAGGTAGGGCGCACCTTTGACGGCGGGTTCGTTGGTAAGGGTGATCCGGCGGCCCAGGCCGGCAACGCCATGCAATGCGTCCGCCAACTACTAGAGGAGGCCGGCGCGAGTATGGGAGACATCTGCAAGGTCATTGCCTACGTCAAGGATGTCGCCTACAGGGAGCAGGTGTACCCGGTAATCTCCGAGCACATGAAGGGCGTCGACCCGGTTTCGACCGGCGTTGTCGTCGACTCCTTCGGGCACCCCGACGTAGATTTCGAAATAGACGTCTTCGCCGTCGTCGGAGCTGCACACGCTTAGGGGTGCGGGGCTTGGCCTGCACGAATTCTCGCAGACTTCTGTTGAGAGGGTGTGTAGAGGGATACCCCGTCTGCCGGGAGACTTGAGAGTGTCCCTCAGTTAGTTACTGTTTTTCTCTCTTCAGGCCAGGGACGTGAAAAAGGGATGGCTGGCAAACCCTGCTAAGATGGCGCGAGAATCCGGTCCACGACACAGGAGGGTCCATAATGGCAAGAAAACCGCTGAGTATCCTTACGATCGGCGGACACCCAAAGGACGCAATCATTGCGTCTGGCGGGACGATGGCGAACCACGTCGCAGCCGGTGATCGGGTTACCACACTGTGTCCTACCCACGGCCTGTCCCACCACACAGAGGCCATCACGAAGTACAAGGCAGACCGCAAGATGCCTGACGTAGAAGCACTCAAGGCCGAGCTCATGCAGGAGTTGGTTGACGCGGCTACGGAACTCGGGGTCACCGACGTGCGCATCCTTGGCCACGACGATTCCGTCCCGATTGTGGAGCGGCAGATCATAGAAGAGATCGCCGACGTGATCGGAGATGTGCTGCCCGACATCATCATCACTCACGCGCTATACGACAGTGTCCCAGGCCACGCCGTAGCAACGGAAATGACGCTGCTGGCGATGGAGGCCGCCTCCGGTTTCCGTCCCGGCAAGAGCTACCCTCCCCACAAGCCGTCCCAGGTATTTTTCCATGCCCAAGCAGGACGAACCAACGTGCTTGAAACAAACATCTCGCGAGTGCCCACCCATCTCGTGGACATCACCGACTCGATCCACAAGAAGTCTGAGGCGATGAACCGTCTCAAAACCCAGGGCTACGGCGCGGACTCCCCCACTCAGCGCAAGTTGGGTGAAGTAATAGACGGCATCCTGGGCATCCACGCCCGGGTACCCTACGCAGAAGGGTTCATCGCCCACAATCCCAGCCTGTACACGACACTACCCGTTGTAATCCAGGGCGATCGAGACCCGGCCCAGATGACGAACATGCTGCTGGACAACTACAAGCCGCAGTAAAAAGTAGAGGACAGGGCCGGAGCTCCGGCCCCTGTCCTCTACCTGGCACATCGTTCGCCATCGCTGTACCCTTGTGCCCAAACACGCCGCTCGGCAACCTGGACTCTATCGGAGGACACGTGGGGCTCCTCGAGGGCAAGACCGCGATAATCACCGGTGGCGCAACCGGTATAGGCAGAGGAATAGCTCGCGCCTACGCCAGGGAGGGAGCCACGCTGGTGCTGGCGTCGCGCAAACGTGACAACCTGGAAGCCACCGCATCGGAGTTCCGGTCAGAGTACGGAGCGACCGTGCTGGCTGTACCCACCGATGCAACAGTGGAATCCGACGTCACCGACCTGTTCGCAAGGGCAACGAAAGAGCTTGGCCGACTGGACGTCCTGGTCAACAACGCCGGGACTGGGATATATGTTCCCCTAGACGAGATGTCTCTGGAGAACTGGGAGACCGTGTTCGCCGTGAACCTGACCGCGGCATTCCTGTGCACGCGAGAGGCCATCAGGGTGATGAAGGGCCAGGGCGGCGGACGCATCATCAACATTGGCAGCATCTCCGCCACAAAGCCGCGACCAGGCCAATCCGCCTACTCGGCCAGCAAAGCTGGGCTGGTCAGCCTAACCAGGTCAACGCTTCTGGAGGGCCGAGCCTTCGGCATATCCGCAGGTTGCCTGCATCCCGGCCTTGTCGACGTGACGCCCGAAAGCAGCTACGCAGGTCCAACCACCACCCCCGACGAACCCGCCATAGCACCCCAGGACATAGCGGAAGCCGCCCTTGCGATGGCACAGCTCCCACCCCACGTAACCATGCTCGACACCACGGTCCTGCCCAGCCACCAGATATTCATAGGCCGCGGCTAGGCATTCCGCTGGGGCGACTGCGTCGCACCACTTGCCAGTAGATAGGAACATGTCACGCTAATCCCGTGGGCGAGGTGACTCCTATCGACAACGAAAGAACCAACAGTCCATCTCACGCACTGGTGGACACCCCACCCCATCCACCCCAATTGACACCGGTGCAAGAGCCTCCTAGACTAGCCCACAGTGGGCCCGGTGGCCTCACAATCCCCTCTCAGGAGCAGCCATGCTTACGAAACAGATGGGTGTCGACGGACCGGAGGTGCCCGTCGTGTGCTTCGGAACCTGGCCGCTTGGCGGGGCCTACGGCAACTTCGACGAACAGAACGCCATTGCCACCATGCAGCACGCGATGGACGTCGGCCTGACGTTCATCGATACCGCCGAGGGCTACCTGAGGGCGGAAGAGATCATCGGCAAGGCCATCAAGGGCCGCCGACACGAGCTGTTCATCGCCACCAAGGTCTCCGGGGACGACCACTCCACAGAGCACATCGAGAGCGCCCTGGATCAGAGCCTCAAGCTCATGGGCACGGACTACGTCGACCTGTACCAACTCCACAGCGCCACGAAACGTCCCATCGCGGACACGATGGCGGACCTGCTCCGGCACCAGGAAGCGGGCAAGATCAAACACATCGGCATATCCAATTTCGGACCGAGCCAGATCCGCGAGGTCGTAAATTACGGTCCAGTTAAGAGCGGCCAGCCCCGCTACAACATGCTGTTCCGGGAGGTCGAGGACGACCTAATCCCCGCATACCAGGAGTCTGGTATCGGCGTGATGGCTCACTCGGTCCTCGCCAAGGGCCTACTCGGCGGACGCTACAAGCCCGGCGTTACGTTCAAGCCCGATGACGAGCGGTACGACTGGCCGGCCTTCAAGGGTGAGTCGTTCAAGAAGACTCACGCCATCACCGAGAAACTCAAGGAGTGGTCAGCGGACCAAGGGCATAGCCTCGTAGAGCTGGCCATAGCATGGCCAGTGGCCAATCCGGCCGTGTACACTAGCATCGCCGGCGCACGCAAGCCCGAAGACCTCGCGACGCTGGCCAGCGCGGGTAACGCGATGGCAACCCCTTCCGTTTGCCCCGTCAGCGGATCATAGATTTCGACGCCATTTTCCAGGTTCCCGCCCGCGTCAGACCAAATTGGAGGATGCGGATACTCCACGACGTGAATGGCAGAAACTCCCCCAATGAGCCGAATTCTACCATCTGGCAAAACATGCCCTTCTGCCATCGCCCGTGGTTCAGCGAGCCCCCCCTCGACCGTCTGAAAAACAGAGCGCACCG
>CAJWER010000091.1 GCA_913030785.1 uncultured Chloroflexota bacterium
CTGCTGCCGAGCTTCGGCGGCAAGGGGCTCTACGGCCCCGCCGTTCACGAAGCCGTGCTAGCTGCTGGTGATAGCGTAACGGGTGTTACCATCCACGTTGTCGACGAGCAGTTCGACCGCGGCCCCATCCTGGCGCAGGTCACAGTGCCGGTCGAGAAAGACGACACCACGGAGTTGCTGGCCGCCAGAGTCCTAGCACAGGAGCACCTGCTATTCGTCGAGACCCTGCAGCGCATCGAGAGAGGCGAGCTAGAGTTGCCCTGAGTGGCCCTCACTCTCGCCCAGGTCGACGGCCCAGGGGCGTCGCATCTCGTCCGAGGTCTTCAGCAGGTCGCCGAGCTTCCCTTCGGAGTCCACACGGCCATCCTTTAGAACGATGATGCGATGTAGGGGAGGGTCTGTGACCCGCCCTCCCTGTCTTGTGAGGGACAGCCAATGAACCCCATAAACATAGGCACCATACGCCAGCTCTTCCTGGACGAGCACGTCGTCGACCGGATGGAGGCCGTCCACCGTCAGTTCCACCGACCCGTCCGGCACCCGGCGAACCCCATCATCGAGTCCGACCAGAGGTGGGAGCACGGCGGCGGGGTCTACCTCTACGGGGGTACGGTCATGTACGATCGAGAGGCGCGCCACTTCAAGATGTGGTATCGCGCATCTTCACCCCTGCTGAGGACCGAAGGCAGTGGATTCGACGTGGCGGAGGGTGGGTACAAGGCGTGTTATGCCGTCTCCGACGATGGCGTCCACTGGCACAAACCCGACTTGAGCCTGAGAGAATTTGCCGGCTCGACCGCCAACAACCTGCTTCCCCCATCGAAAGACGGCAAGGGGTTTATCCGCCGTCCGAACCTGATCAAGGACTACGAGGAGTCCGACCCCGGCAGCCGCTATAAGATGGTCTATATGGACAACATCGATGGCCAATGGGGCCTGTCGAAGGGTTTTTCGTACGACGGCATCTCGTGGGAAATGAATGTCGGGCAGCCCCATCGTTTCGAGAAGCCCATCGCCCCCAATGGGGTGTTGTTTGGATGGGACGCCGGCAACGAGGAGTTCGTCCACTACCACCGCAAGACCGGCCGAGTCCGTGCCGATGTCGACGGCAGGTTCGTGAGAACCAAGTCTGCGGTCATGCGAACCTCCAGCCCCGACTTCGAGACCTGGGGTGGGACACATGAGGTGCTCACACGTGGCGAGGATGACCCGCCAGGCTGGAGTCCCAGCCACGGCATCGACCTGGCTGGCGTGCAGCTCACAGAGGGCCTATACATAGGCTTCGTCGACACCGTAACCCGCCACTTCGTCGAGGACGCGCCCGCCGATGCCTGGGAGGGCGTTCATAGCCAGGAGTTCGCCGAGTACCGCACCGAGCTGATGGTAAGCTGCGACGGGCAGAAGTGGGACAGAGTCGCGCCGATGTGGGAGTTCATGCGTCGCGGGTTATGGGGCACATGGGACCGAGACCACGTCGGTGTCGCGAAGCCCATCGTGCACGACGACCAGATTCTGCTCTACTACCTTGGCAGCAACATTCCGCTGGCGGCCAACCTGCCCGACCATCCACAGTTCCCCATGTTGAACACGATCGTGGACGGCCAGCGTATGGGCCACGCGATCGGGCTGGCGACGATGCGGCTGGATGGATTTGTCTCGATGGACGGCTACGATACTCCCGGGACTTTGACCACCAGACTCCTCTCATCAAACGGCGACCGCCTCGTCGTAAACGCTCGTGCGCCGGAGGCCGCCTTCGACGCGCAAGCCCTGAGGCCCCACGGGAGCCTGCGGGCAGAGGTGCTTGACGTTCGGGGCCACCCAATAGAGGGCTACTCGGTAGACGACTGCGACCCGTTTACGGGTGACGATCTGCGCCACACTGTCACGTGGAAAGGACTCACCGAGCTTCCACGCCTCGACGGCAACGCCTTCAGGCTCCGATTCCACCTGAGGAATGCGGCACTCTACTCGTTCCAGGTCCCGGATCGTGATCCACGACCTGAAGACGTGGAATTGGCGGAGCCCGGTAGTCGAGGCGCGCCGTAGTTAGGCGTACATCTCGCGTAGGCGGCAGGCCGCCTCTGCCTCGTTTTTCAGTTTTGTGTATGCCTCATCCAGCGGGGCGTATGCCTCTTTCCCAGGTGAAAATCCGCAGTCCGGGTTCAGGCTGATCCGCTCAGGCTCCACGTACTTCATGGCCTCCTCGACACGGGCCACTATCTGCTCCGGCGTGTCGATTCCCTCGAACCGGCACTCAACAGACCCCAACCCGATGAGCGAGTCCTCCGGCATCTCCTTGAGGATTGCGACATCCCCGGCGGCTGGTATTGAGAACTCCATGACGTACTGGTCGACCTTGACTTTCTTCAGGGTATCAACGATGGGCTCGTAGCCGCCCTCGGCCCCCCATCCACCGCGGCCCCAGTTGCGCCTGCACAGGTGCATGGCCAGTCTTATCCCGTCCACCCCGTAGATCACCTCGTTGATCTTTGCTGCGGCAAGGTCCATCTCATACTGCGGATCGTCGAACTCGGCCCGGTTCTTCGGGTCCACCAGGACACACAGGTGGGGCTCGTCAATCTGCACAACAGAGACGCCCGTGTCCCGCAGTGCCACCAGCTCGTTGTGGAGGATCGGTACAAGCGCGTCGATGAATGCATCACGTGTCGGATACGCCTTGGACGACCACTCCTTCTCCCACAGGCGCACCCCCAGCAGATAGGGCGATGGCAGGCAGACCTTGGTCATGCGGTCCGTCGCCCCCACCAGAAAGCGCGCCTCGTCGGCCACCAGCCCAGGCCTGACGACCTCCATTGGCTCGGTGATGGTGATACCCCATCGATGCGGGCTCTCGCGGTGGTCCGGCGAGAATCCGCTAGCCACATCGGCGATGATGTGGGTGTAGGCATGCCGACGCCACTCCCCGTCAGAGACCTGGTCCAGGCCGGCCGTCTCTTGCAGGGCGATCGCGTAGCTGACCGCGGCGTTCACCTGTGACGACCTTGAGGCATCCGCCGACTTCTCGCCAGGGTCGTCCGGCAGCATGTCTATCACCGCCTGTGGGCGCGGCAGACTCCCGACGACCCCCGATGCGAACGGGATGTCCTTCTGGTCAGTGGCGCTCATAGCACAACTCCTTGTCCAGCAAATGATAAGGGTTATTTCTCCCTCACGGGGAGAAGGCCAGGATGAGGGGGATGTTACCCCGTGGTAAGCCGCTCGTCCACCTGTGCTCGCGTCGGCAGATCCGATGTTCCCTGAGCTTCCACCGCGAAGCTGGCGACACAGCTAGCGAAGGTGGCGGCCCTCACAGGATCTCCTGTCTCGAGGAGCATCAGAGCAAACGCTGCGGCAAACACGTCACCCGCTCCAGTCGGATCCACTTCTTGCGCTGCGAACGCGGGGATCGTGTGCCAGCGGCCCTTCGCGTGCAATCTCGCACCCTTCGATCCCTGCGTCACAACCAGGACCGGCACGATCTCTGACCATTGTGATATCTGCTCGTCGTCGACGATGTCGTCTATGGATACGACGACGGCGTCGATATAGGGCAGCACGTCAAGGCCAGACCAGCCACGCGGTATCACTAGGCCCGTCGAGTCCCAGTGGCGCAACCAGCCCTGCACGGAGGCAACCACGAGCGAGTTCGGGAAAAAACGGGCGAGGGCGGCGTCAACCTCTCCCACCAGAGGGCCCAGAAGCACCGACCGGGCCCCTTGCCACTCCCGTGGCACATCAGAGGGCGACAGGGGCTTTGCAACGCCCTCAATATGCTGGGTGCGTCCACCGGGGCCGTAGTCGTTGCGAAACGCCGTGCTCTTAGCCGCCGTGACAACGTGGGTGTCCACATCCGGGAGGGAGCTTAGCAGGTCTGGGCCGGCGCTTGTCACGATGGCAGGTACGCTGCCAAGTGCACGAGCGGCTAGGGCACCATAGGTCACGGTGCCACCCGTGGTGAACCCGGCTTCAAGCCGGTCGCGAGTCACATGGCCTATGGCTAGGAGGTCTATGGGGGCCAACGGAGGCTCTCAGTCATGAACGGACCGCCGCTAATCGATAGGTTCGATTACTACGCGCCGTCCGTCACCGACGCCATCGCTAATGGTATTGACGTCGGGGTCGTCCGCCAGCTCCATGTGTACTATGCGGCGTTCGTTCGGGGGCATCGGTTCCAGTGTAATTTCGCGTCCGCTGGACGCGACACGGCGCGCGTTTCGCTGAGCGAGGTTGCGGAGAGTCTCGTAGCGACGCTCCTGATACCCCGACACGTCTACAAACAGGTTAACCCTGTCCCCAAGCCTTCGACTCGCGATGAAACTGACCAGGAACTGGAGGGCTCGCAGGGTCTCGCCCCTGCGCCCGATGAGCAGGCCGGAGTCGTCGCCATCGACATCGAAGACAGGTCCACCGACATCGTCCCGCTCCGCGTGGACGAGTGTAATTGCGGCGGACACATCCATCAGCGAGATAAGACTCTGCAAAATGTCGGTGGTGGCTACAACCGCGTCGGGCGGCTTATCGAGGACCGTAACTCGGACCTTCGCGGGCTCTCCGCCGATTCCGAGAATTCCGGTCTTGCCCTTGCTAACGACGTCTATTTCGACGTCCGGACGCTCGACGTCGAGCTCCTTTAGAGCGATCTCGATTGCCTCTTCGGGGGTTTTCGCTGTGGTCTCGATCATCCTCATTTGGCTCTTCCTCCTGGGATGGACTGGACAACGCAGGCACCGGTGCGCCGTCGGCCGCATCGGGCTCTGCCGGGGTCCGTCCGAAGTCGAGAAGGTTGGTGATCGGCTCCCAGCCTGTTATGAACCCCTGGATCACTATACCCACGACGTTGGATACAATCCAGTAGAGGGCCAGGCCACTCTCGAAATTCAATGTGAAGAAGCCGAACATCAGGGGCATCATCCACAGCATCATCCTGTTGGTGGATGCTTGCTGCTGGTTGATGGACGGCATGGTCGTCATCTTTTGCATCAACCACATCGACGCTCCCACCAGAACGGGGAGCAGGATGTTGAACGGCGCAGGATTTTTGCTTGAGTACTCGGCCAGGTTCATTGACAGGAACTGGCCATTCAGCGGCACAACCTGATGAACCTGGGGCAACCAGGAATAGAGATGGGTCGACAGGTCTGCCAGACGCTCCGGGGTAGATGGGAGAGTGCCACGCAGCGCCCAAAATAGGCCGAAGAAGATCGGCATCTGCAACACGAGGGGGCCGATACACCCTATCGGGTTGACGCCGTGCTCCTTGTAGAGCTTCATGGTCTCTTGCGATAGTCGCGGCCGATCGCCTTTGTACTTCTCCTGGATCTCCTTCATCTTCGGCTGCAACGCCGACATCGCCTTCATAGATCGGCTCTGCTTCACCGACAGCGGGAACATCGCCCCGCGAACCAGAACGGTGAATACGATGATGGCCAGACCGAAATTGGAAAAGAACACCCAGTACAACAGCACCAGGCTGTTGATCATCGGCCTGATGATCACACCGTTCCATATTTCGCCGATCAGCTCCAAATGTGTCTTCCTTCTTGTCCCAGCACCGCGTCGGCCACTGAACGGGTCAGGCGGTCGGTCCCAGCTAGCATACCTTTGTCGAGTCCAATGGAACCGGGATATCGGAGTCGGTAAAGTGGACCCAGGTCTCGTCCGGATTGCCGTTGCTCTTGATGTTCAGGGCGCGTATGGAGTGGTCGTCCCCGGCGACGTAGATTGTGTTTCCGCTCATCGTCAACGACGCTCGGAGATCTTCCCCGATGTTGCACGGTCGCTCGTCCTGGCCGCCGGCCAGTCTCACCAGCCTGACGCGTCCGTCCATGGAGGTCGATGCCAGTCTGTCGCCCACCACCGCGGGTGATCCGATGACCGGGCCATCGGATTCCATAGTCCACATGAGGTTCCCAGACTGGGAGTCAAGCGCGTAGACATTGCCGTCAAGGGAGGGAGCGTAGATAGCGCCCTCATGATAAATGGCCCCGCCCCAGTACCACTTGTTGGCGCCGTCGAACCTCCAGACAGCTTGCCCGGTCGCCGCGTCGAGGGCGTAGAACACACTGTTGAAGGACCCCACGTACACTTTGCCGTCGGCGACCACAGGCTTCGCAGTGACTGCACCTTCGGCTGGGAATCGCCAGACTTCGTTGCCGCTGGTCACGGTCACCGCGTAGATGTTGTGGTCCAACGAACCGAAGTAGGCAATACCGTCTGCCACAGTTGCAGTCGTCCAAATGCCGTTGTCAGCGCTGAAGGTCCACTCCAGCGACCCCGACTCGACATCATATGCGTACATCTTGCCGTCCGACGATCCGATCAGCACCATACCGTCGGCGACGGCTGGGCCTCCGACGATCTCATTCGTATCGGATTGCCCCACCGTGGTGTCCCATATCTCTTCGCCGTCCAGCGTCAGAGCATACAGCATGCCGTCATAGCCAGCGAAGTAGACAGCGTCTTCCGAGATTGCTGGGGCGCCATATATCGCCCGTCCATCCTCATCCTCACCCCGTAGACGAAGCCGGAAGCTCCAGAGCATCTCACCGGTCGCGGTATCCAAAGCGCGGAAGTCCCCGTCCTGGGTGCCTATAAATAGCGTGCCGTTCTCGACCACGCCCGAGGGCCAGCCCTGTGCTTCCCCGACTCGGGCGCAGCCAACAAGAACCAACAGCGACAGCACCAGCAGTGCCATTGCCGGGAAAATCCTGGTTCGATTTGAAGAGTCTATCGTTCGCCTCTCAGTGGCCTCATAGAGGGAATCGTGGCCGTCCGCAGCTTGGGGAAGAGATGGTGAGTCCATGAACAGTGGTGGCTAAGGGACGGGATCGTGTCCCCGTGTTCCCAGCGGACGGCATCGGCTCAGCCTTCGCAAGCCGAGCCACGTTCCTCTGGTCACGCCGTGCCTAGTAATCGCCTCGTAGGTATAGTTTGAACATGTTGGTGTGTGCCGGCAATAACCTCGCAGATATGGCGACACACTCATCTGGTAAATCCGAATGGCCCCGAGGGCCAGTCTTCGTATCATCCCGCAGGCCTGCGGGATGAACGCTCTTGCGTAATATCCGTGATCCTCGCCCGCTCGGACAGCTTTTCCACCGACCGGCACAGGCCATCGAAATCCGCTGACGCCGCGCCACGGCGGGCTACAAGTACTATGTCAAAGCCCTCGCGAAGTGGGATCCTATGCACGGCTTCCCTCAATCTTCGCTTTAAACTGTTCCGAACGACGGCGTTCCCGTTCCGTTTCCCTACCGAGAAGCCGACTCGGCTGACGTCGAGGGAATTGCGGCGCGCGCCAAGTACCAATAGACCATCAGACCAACTCCGCCCCCGCGACCTTACGGCCGCGAAGTCCTTGGTGTTGGTAAGACGGTGCTCCTTACCCATTTGATGGCTCGCCGCATGGATCCGGCCTAAAGGGTTCGACGTGCAACAGGGGTTAGACGGTCAGCCGCGACCGCCCTTTGAACATGCGCCGCTTCAGGACTTTGCGTCCGCCGCGGCTAAACATCCGTGACCTGAATCCGTGAACCCGGGCCCGGTGTCGTTTTTTTGGTTGGAATGTTCGTTTTGGCATGATGTTCCTTACAGACATACGATTATACTCGCCAGCAGAAACGAGTGTCAATTTGCGGAAAGGGTCCAATGGCGGCCAAAATGCCTCGTATCCACCGCCTTGACACCCCCGTCAGGCCTGGAATAACCTCGTCGAGCATCTACCTGGAGAGGTGAGACGTGGGAGCATCGCAACACGACGATATCTTAAAGAGGATAGCCGAGTCTCAGGAGCTCAGGGCGGTCGAGAAGTGGGGCGAGAAGCGCGCCTCCGTCCTTGTCGGCGTCATCGAGCAGACCGCCAAGGACATCTGGCGGGTCGAAAGGCATCTGCCGTCCCTTGATGAGGAGCCCGAGACCTACCCGTAGACCGGTTGGTTTGTACGGATTCTCGATTGGCCTAGCCAAGACCTTGGACGGCATCAGCCCCACCATGCTCGTTTGGTTCAGCATTAGGTCTCACCTGAAGGCGCAAAACGAAGAGTCGAGACGCAGAAGGAGTGAGCCTTCCGTAGCAGGCGAAGACAAATGCCTCAGTAGCCAGATGCACGAGCCCCGGCGCGAACACCTTCTCCAACTTCTCCTGGAATTCCGTTGGGGGTTCCGTGGGAGATCCAACGACACCCCTGCCCTCGGCTGCGTATAAAAGGTCGTAGTAGATTTGCAGAACCTCCAATACGCCAAAGTCGTCGTTGGGTAACCTGAAGGTTCTCTTTTCAGGCTTTCGCCAACCGTCGGGCAACATGTCAAGGAGCAACCGAGCAATGTCTCGAAGTGGGTCTGCACCATCAGCCATGGATTCGTGTTCGCCTTCGGAAGAGAGCCTCGTAGTAGGCCCCGACCGTCGTATGGTTTTTGCCAACAGGTAGAATGCGCTCCCAATGATCGCGACTGCCACGAGCCATAGGAAGACCTCTGCATAGGCAGCAATCCCTTGAGTTCCACCGCCTCTCGGATCTCCTTCACATACTGCGGCGGGGTCTCCGATATTGGGCTCGGGGAAGTGCTGAAAATGCTGTAAATCAACTCCCAAAACAGCGTGGCCACAAAAGCAACACCCATTAATATGGGAGCAGGAGCAGATCAAACAGGAAAAGCATCGTCGAACCGAGGGGACGCAGCAGCAATTTCGCGACCGGGAAAAAAGCGTCAAGGATGTAGCCGAAGCCGATGCTAATCGCGAGGACGGCTGCCACCACCGGCCCGATTCTCTTCGACCAGTCCCTGAGCCGTCGTATCTTGCCGGAGCCCGGCAACAGATAGTAGATCCAGAAGCCGGCAAGACTCGACGCTGTGAAGATGGCCATCATTGGCAATGCGTCTACGTCGGCAGAGTTTATGACACCCACTACGATCACGAGGCTGATCATCACGAGCCCCACCTTGAATGTGGTGAGCAAGGAGTTTTGGGGGTCGGACGTCCCCGCCAGGCGGATTCCGCGCCACCACAGCATCAACGCAAACAAGATCTCCCCCAGGGCCCCATTGAAGTAGTCCTGTGCGTCGGCTTGGTAGGCGGCCGTCTCCTCATGCGCCGGCCACGCGGCATCGAACCATCGAGTATCGCTGATCTGGAACGCGACGATGAGGTAGGTGACGAGGATACCCAACGTGATGGCGAGGGGGATGTCGACGCTCAGTGGGGCGCTGACACGTAGGAGCATTCGCCAGACCAGCGCGGAACAGGAGATCGCCAGGATTGTGGAGATTCAGCTCGGTGCTGCATCCGCGGCGATTCCCAGGAAAAACAGGCCTACCGCGGCGTGTATCCAGGTGCTCTCAGCCAGTAACGTGAGAACGAGGACCCATGATGCTTGGCCTGGTCTTGGTAGAGTGGACAACATATACCATGACTATAGTTAAGTCAGGCCACAATGTGGATGCAACAAGGAGACAACTTCAGTCCCAGCTAGACATGTCGTTCCCTACAAGGGAAACATAGCTGGATTGCATCTATGGAGCCTAGTCTGGTGCTGCGTGAGCAGAACTGCGATAGGGTAGCATGCGTCTTGGTCAGGACCACCATTTCTGCCTGCCTAGAGATTCTCGATCACATCGTTCTGGATTGCGAACAGCTTCGTGATGCCCGCCTCGCCGGCGCCGATCACCTTATTCAGGCTTGCTCTGGAAAAGGCCCCGTTCTCGGCGGTCCCCTGTACCTCCACGAACTCGCCCTGATCGGTCATGACCAGGTTAAAGTCCACCTGTGCGCGATAGTCCTCCTCGTAGTTCAGGTCAAGGAGAACCTCATCACCGAATACGCCCACACTTGTTGCCGCGACGGCGCACTTGAGGGGCATGGTCTTGAGTTTCCGAGCCTTCACCAAGCCGCGCATCGCCTGGTAAACGGCCACATATGCCCCGGTGATCGATGCCGTGCGAGTGCCACCGTCGGCCTGCAACACGTCGCAGTCCACCGTCAGAGTGCGCTCGCCTAATGCATCTAGGTCCGTCGAGGCGCGCAACGACCGCCCGATGAGGCGCTGTATCTCTTGGGTGCGGCCCTTTAGCCCCGAGGAGCCGCGCTCTCTCGGTGTCCTGGTCAGGGTAGCCCTTGGTAGCATCGAGTACTCTGCGGTGATCCAACCCTGTCCGGTGCCCTTGAGGAACCTTGGCACGCCGTCTTCGATGGTGGCGGCGCACAGCACTTTGGTCTGGCCCGTTTCCACTATCACCGAGCCCTCCGCATAGGCCTGGGCCCCCGGGATAATTCGCGTCTCCCTTAGCTCGTCCACCTTGCGTCCATC
>CAJWER010000092.1 GCA_913030785.1 uncultured Chloroflexota bacterium
GTTTGCGCGACCTCCACGTCGGCGGAGTGCCTGGGAGTCCTGGACGAAACTGGTACCCTAGAGCCCGGCAAGAGGGCCGACGCGATTATCGTCAATGGCGACCCGTCGTCAGACATCAAAGCGTTGCACCACGTGGACACCGTCGTAAAGGCCGGTCAGGTCGTGAAGTGTGGCGGGGCAATGACTGTGTAGTGACTGATGGTACGGACCAAGTGGAGGCGTGATGTGGCGGGCGAGTCTGTAGGGGACCTAACGCAGTGGCAAGATCGGCGCGCGCATACCCTGGAATCGATGCAACTGGTGATGGGTCCACTGCCCGACCGGAGCGATCTCGAATCCCTCGACGTTGAGGTGCTTGAGACGGTCAGGATTGCCGGCATCGAGCGCCTAAGACTCAGCTACGTGGCTGAGCAAGGTGACCGCGTACCCGCATACCTGCTGATCCCCCAGGGGCTCGTCAACGCCGCGCCCGCAATGCTTTGTCTCCACCAGACGACAGCAATTGGCAAGTGTGAGCCGGCGGGTCTCGGGGGCAACCCAAATCTGCACTACGGCCTAGAACTGGCCAAACGAGGCTACGTCACACTGATACCGGACTACCCGTGGTTCGGTGATAACGAGTTCAACCCGTACACACATGGTTATGCCAGCGCCTCGATGAAAGGGATATGGAACCACATGCGTGCGGTCGACTTGCTGGAAGAACTGCCAGAGGTCGACGGCGACCGCATCGGTTGCATTGGCCACTCGTTGGGCGGGCACAATACCCTGTTCGTGGCAGCGTTTGACGAGCGGCTGCGGGTCATGGTCTCCAGCTGCGGATTCAACACATTTTCGAAATACATGGGTGGCGATCTCGTGACGTGGAGCAGCGAATTCTACATGCCGCGAATCGCAGATAGGTATGGCAGCGACCCGGCCCTCATGCCCTGGGACTTTTCCGATATGGTCGCCGCGCTCGCTCCCAGGGCCTTGTTCATCAATGCACCCCTTCACGACCACAACTTCGAGGTCACCGGAGTGATGGACTGCGTCGAAGCGGCGATGCCGACGTACCAGGCGCAAGGCGCCGGAGACCGACTGGTCGCCACCTATCCTGACACGGGCCACGAATTTCCCGCGAGCGAGAGGGAAGCGGCCTACTCATTCATCGACGCTGCTCTTCGTGGCGAGTGACATTCAATGGGAGACTGATGCAATGACCATCGAAAGACTAGCGCTGCATGGAGGCTTTCCCGCCATCACCATCAACCAGACCGAGGCGTCCCGCTGGCCAATTGTCGGGCAGCAGGAGATGGACACTGTCGCCGATGTGACCAGTAGCGGCGGGTGGTCGGACAACGAGACGGCGATCAGGCTTGAGGAGCAGTGGGCTGCATACCTCGGGGTACGCTACGCCCTGGCCCACAATAATGGCACGTCGGCGCTTCATGCATGCGCCTTCGCGCTCGGGCTCGGCCCTGGCGACGAGGTGATCTGCCCTGCAACCACGTTCTGGGCTACGGCGATGCCCGTCCTTAGCGTCGGGGCGATTCCGGTGTTCGGCGACGTGGACCCGGTCTTCCTGAACCTGGACCCGGAGGATGCCGAGCGCAGGATCACTTCGCGCACGAAGGCCATCGTGGTGTGCCACCGAGGCGGCATGCCATGTGACATGGACGCGTTCGTCGACCTTGCGTCCAGGCACAGGCTCAAGCTGATCGAGGATGCCTCCCACGCGCATGGAGCTACCTATCGCGGACGGAAAATAGGCTCTTTCGGAGACGTCGCCGGGTTCTCGATGCAGACCAGCAAGCTCATGCCCGCGGGCGAGGGCGGACTGTTCGTTACCAACGAGCGAGAGTACCTGGACCGGGCCGTGCTTCTGGGCCACTACGAGAGGATCAAGGGCGTTGAAGATGAGGAGGACAGACGTCTCCAGCACACCGGATTCGGGTTCAAGTACCGCATCAGTCCTCTGAACGCCGCGCTCGGCGAGGCCTCGCTTGACCAGCTGGACGATCGCAACGAGGCGCGGAATGCCGGGATCCGCTACCTGCGGGAGCAGCTTGCCGAGGTGCCCGGGGTCGTCTCGCCGGAGATTCCCGACCACATCGGTGCGGTCCACTACCTGCCAGGCTTCATGCTGTACGAGCCAAGTCAGCTCGGGGGCCTGCCGGTGGACCGCTTTGTGGAGGCACTCAAGGCGGAGGGGGCCCAGGTTGAGGGGGGCACGTCGATGCGCCACCGCGGGGGTCTGCATGTGCAGCCCGTGTTCACCGAGCGCAAACACTGGGCCTTCGAGCACCCGGCCAACGCCGAGTCGGTGCGGAACGTCGAGTACGGCGAGGGGCAGCTACCGGTCACCGATGACCCGCCAAAGGACCGCATAGACCTGCCACTGCTGCCAAGGCCCACCCAGGAGCTGCTCGACCAGTACATCGAGGCGTTCCGCAAGGTCGCCGTGAACGCGGCAAGCCTGGCATAGCGGGGTGCGCGAAAACTGAACTCGACCAGATCGCCTCACCTTCCCAAAAGAAGGAAAACATGTATGTGAGGGGCACCCTCACACTCCCGGCATAGGGGCTTCGCTCCTCTGCACACCCCTGTTTCGACTGTCTGATCTCACGGCCCGAAGCCGTCCATTGACTGCCTTCGATGCATATTATAGAGTGTGCCCGCCAACCGGCCCCTTACTAGAAATACCCTGGAGGATGAGTTCAACCATGCACAAAACAATCGAGGCCGGTGTCCTTATTATTGGCGGAGGCGGTTCCGGGTGCAGGGCGGCGATCGAGGCTCACGACCAGGGCGCCGATGTACTGATGATCGTTAAGGGTCGGCTCGGCAACAGCGGGTGCACCCTCAACGTCGGGACCAGCGCCGCAGTCGGAGAGTGGGGCGACCCTGACGACACGCCTTTCTCGGCGATGGAGGACCTCCTGGAGCACGGTGGATACCTTGGAGTCCAGAATCTGGCGAAGGTGTTGGCAGAGGAGGCGCCCGACAGGGTTCGGGAGCTGGATGCGTGGGGCATCGACTTCGAGCGCAACGAGGACGGCAGCATAGCCGTCGACGAGGACGCAGCGCACTCATTCGCCCGGAACCTGATATTCAAGCCTGCCAAGCCCAGTCACCACCACTACGGCTCCCCTCCTGGAATGGCCATGATGGACGTGCTCATGGAGCAGATGGAAGCCAGGAACATCCGCGTCATGAACGACGTGGTGCTGGTCGATCTGCTGACCAATGATGGCCGCGTAGTCGGCGCGACCGCCATCGACTGCAACAGCAACAAGTTCGTGGTAATCAAGGCCAGCGCTACGATACTGGCCACAGGGACCTACAGCCAGATCTACTCGCTAACGACAGTCTCCGAGCAGGAGACTGGGGACGGCCAGGCAGCCGCGTTCAGGGCAGGCGCCGAGTTGATGGACATGGAGAACACGCAGTTCGTGCCTACGTCGGTCGGCTACCCGCCGGGGTCTGTTTTTCTCAACGCAAAGGGCGAGAAGTTCCTGGAGAAGTATGGTGTTGACAACCCACATGTGCAGACGAAGGAGACTTTGACCTTTGCGGTGGGTATGGAATTGAAGGAGGGCCGTGGGACGGAACGCGGAACCATCCTGATCGACATGACCAACCTCACCGACGACAAGCGCTGGGCCGCGCGGCGGGAGGAGTTTACCAAGAGCCTGAAGGAGTCCGGCAGTCCGTATCCGGGGTTCAAGGCCGAGAGCATCGACCTGGCCGCTCGGCCGTTCGAGACCGGTCCGCTGGCCCATACCGCCACCGGCGGCATCCGCATCAACACCCAGTGCGAGACCACCCTGCCAGGGCTATACGCCGCCGGCGCGGTTGCCGGCGGAGTGTACGGCCATGCCCGGCCTCAGGGCTTCACGTCGATGATTACCGTTGTATATGGGCGAAGGGCCGGGCTCTACGCCTCCCAAGGGGCAAAGGATACCGGTGAAGTGACGCTGGACGAGGCAGCCGTCGAGGCCAGCTTCCAGAGGGCCACGGGCCTCGCGCAGGCTCTGGCGGGTGTGAAGCCGAGCGACGTGAAGGCTCAGATCAAAGACATCATGACCGCCAGCGCCTGGGTCATCAAGGATGAGGAGACCCTCAGCGCCGGGTTGAGTCAAATCCTGGAGATCGGGGAGATGGAGCGCCAGCGCGCCAAGGACTCGACACTCAAGTCCAACCCGAGGGATGGATTTGAGTGGGCGGAGGCCCTGGAAATACCCAATATGCTGGTTTCGTCGGAGCTGATGCTTCTGGGAGGCATCAAAAGAGAAGAGAGCCGCGGTGCGTTTTTCAGGTACGACTTCCCCAACACCGATGACGAGAAGTGGATGAAGAACATCATCTACAAGCAGGTCAACGGCGAGACGGTGCTGGAAACGGCAGATGTCGATCTCAAGTACTGCGGCCCTGGAACCAGATCCCACGCCACGGCGTAGCAGCCGCGGGACGGGGGGGATACAAGCGTTGGGGATCGACGCCCGCCCTGGCAAGCCCCGGGGCGGCGTGCCGCTGTGTCGCCCACTCGTCCCGGCCAGTGAGATGTTGGACACAAACCCATGATCGAAATTGACCACACCGTAACCATCGCCCGGCCTCTGGAAGAGGTTTGGGACTTCGTGTCCTACCCCGCCAACAACCCTCAGTGGCAGTCGGGCGTTGAGCTATCAGACCAGTCACCGTCTGGACCGGTAAAGGTTGGCACTCGGGTCCGTATTGTACGAAGGATCATGGGGCAGAAGATCGAGTTGGTGTTCGAAACTACCGTGTTCGAGCCCAACGCACAGTTCGCCTTCAAGAGCCTGTCAGGTCCGCTACCCATCTCAGGGTCGATAGCCGTGGCGGCCACCGACGGCGGCACGGAACTGGCCTACCACGCAACCGGAGAGGCAGCCGGGGTCCTCGGTCTGGGCGAGACCATCATTTCAGGCCTTGTGAATAAGCAGGTCGGAGACGACCTCAAGGCGCTCAAAAAGCTGTTGGAGTCCGGCTAGCCGGCACCTGGCGTATCGCACCTCGCCCCACAAAGACACCTTTGGAGTGTGACCACAACATGGACAGTCCACGCCTCTCTCTGAACGACGACACGGACTATGGCCTTTGCTTCGCGTGCGGACCGCGCAACGCTGCGGGGCTGCACCTGATCTTCCAGCAGGTCGGGGACACCGTCACCACGACGTTTCGTGGCAGGGAGGATCACCAGGGATTCCCCGGCCACGTGCACGGCGGTGTGATCGGCGCTTTGCTGGACGAGGTGATGAGCCGGGTACCGCTGCTCGATGGGCGGTGGGCGATGACGGCGCGGATGGACTTGCGGTTCCGCAGGCCGGTGATGGTCGGCGAGGAAGTGACGGCAGTTGCCGAACGGGTGCGGGAGATGAGAGGGTTCGTTGAGGCCAGCGGCAGGGTGCTGTTGCCCAACGGGGATATTGCCGCGGATGCAATAGGTACCTTCAAGTACCTTGGGGACGAGACGTTACGAGGAATGAGCGCCGAGTATCCACGACTGGCCGAGGAGTGGATGCGAGGCTCGTAGGGGTGTACGGTCTACGCCGGTGAGATGGCGACAGCCACACCACTCGCCCATGTCACCCTAAGAGGATGCGAAGGTCTGGGGACGTGGGGCTTCTCTTTCGACCGTCAATGACACGCGGCCCCAACACCTAAGACGTAATACGTGCTTGATGACAATATGGTTGCAGACTTACCCCAAGCGGTGCAAGGTCGCGTTGATCGTGGTTAGGCGGAAAGCGTGTCAGCCGACGGGCAGGATGCTCGGCCAGCCGGGGGCGTCCTCGAGCTTGCAGTCAGCCGGCGGCGCGTCGTGCCTACTGTGCATGTATACCGGGAACCGAAGCTGACCGTCGTAGGAGAACTCACCATAGCTAACCCTGGCCACCATCTCGGGGCGGCACCAGTACATGAACCTGGGAATGTAGGGGATGGTTTCGAAGGGAGACTCAGGGGTCACCAGGGCCTCCATCTCGCCGTAGATTCTCTTCGTCTCGGCCGGGGTGAAGCCCGTCTCTACCTTTCCCACGTAGGACAGGCGCTGGTTGCCATCGTATAGCCCCAGGAGGAGAGAGGCGAACGGCTCCCGGCGCTTGCCGCCAAAGGTATAGCCTCCTACGATAAAGTCACACTCCCGAACCCGCTTGATTTTGTGCCAACTGGGGCTTCGTTTGCCGGGGTAGTAGGCGCTGGACTTCTCCTTCGCCATGATCCCTTCAAGGCCGTGTTTGCCGGTTGCGTCGTAGAGCGCAATTCCGTCGCCTTCAATGAACTCCGAGGGCTGGATGGTTTTGCCTGGCTCTAAAATGTTTTCCAGGAGCAGCTTGCGGAAATCGAGGGGCTCATCCATCACGGGCTTGCCACGAATGTATAAGACGTCGAAGGCCACGAAGTGAACAGCGGGGGTGCGGACGACTCGGCCACTCGCCCTGCGCCGCATGCGCCGTTGCAACTGCTCGAAGCTGGGGTGGCCGTCGTCGTCGAAGCAGACCAACTCGCCGTCAAAGACGGTGTTATCGGCCCGCACATACTTCGCAGCGTTGGCCAGTTCAGGGAACAGGTGGGTCAGATCTTGGAGGTCGCGTCCCTGAATCCTGACGCGGCCGTCCTCAATGAAAAGCAGTGCACGGATACCGTCCCACTTCAGCTCGAAGATGTGTTCGGCCGAGTCGAAGGGTCCTCTGGCCAGGCGCGCGAGCATCGGCCTGATGGCCTGAGGCAGAGTGACGGACGCCGAGATGGCCCGTGGGGTTGAGGCGTTTTCTTGGAACAGGGTCATGGGGGTCTATATTAGTCCCGCGTGTGCGCGGTCGCAAGTCTGAAGTTGCGGGATCTTTACCAGGGTCCCGGATGATTTCACGCTGAGCTAATCAAGCAAAGACCGAGCGAAACATCCAGAGCCACGCGCAACAAATGTCGCACGGGCGATCTGCCCTTCGACGAACTACGGGCAAGCGGCCATTTTGAACCTCCGTTCGTGGTAAGCCCGTCGAACCACCGTCCCGGATGAAGGCTCCTCAGAGACCGAGCGCGGTGCGTTGACCGGTCGATGAGTCGCTGCTACACTCGCGTCCACGCCTGAAATCGCCTGCAAAGCAGCGGTCGCGAAGCCACACCGGACGGAGGCATAAGCCATGGGACTGGAGCCGATAGCGGACTACGCGTGCGAGGTCGGCGAGGGCCCTCTCTGGCACCCTCTTGAGAAGCGGCTGTACTGGGGCGACATCCCCCGGGGCAGGATGTTCCGGTACGACCCTGCTACCGGGCACCACGAGCAGTTCTACGACGGCCCCGTCGTAGGGGGATTCACAATCCAGACAGACGGTAGCCTGCTGCTGTTCATGGAAAAGGGCGCAATCGCGGTGTGGCGCGACGGAGATCTGAGCTACATCATCGACGCGCTGACTGGTGAAGAAGAGAACCGGTTCAACGACGTATTCGCCGATCCCCGCGGTCGCGTTTTCTGCGGAACGATGCCCATGGACCCGGAACGCGGGGTCGAGCGCCTCGGTACCTTGTACCTGCTAGACACCGACGCAAGCATCAAGCCCGTGCTCCATAATCTGGGCATCTCCAACGGCATGGGGCTCACACCCGACCGGAAGAAGATGTACTTCACAGACACCATCCCCAAGACGATCTACCGTTTCGACTATGACGAGAAGACCGGTGCAATATCGAACAGGCAGGTCTTCGTGGACTCTTCGGATGAGGAGGGCGGGCCGGACGGAATGACGGTGGACGCCGAGGGCTACGTCTGGTCGGCACGATGGGGCGGCTCGTGCGTGACACGCTACAGTCCTGACGGCAAGGAGGACCGGCGCATTATCTTCCCCACCGAGGCGGTGTCCAGCGCCATCTTCGGCGGCGAGGATTACGGCGACCTCTACGCCACGACTGCAATGGGCAACGACAAGGCGGCCAACGGCGAACACGCCGGGGCCCTGTTCCGAGTCGACCCGGGGGTCAAGGGCGTGGCGGAGTTTTCTTCACGCGTAGGCCTTTAGGTGCCGCGCACGACAAGGAGGCGGGGCTCGTTGCACCCCACTGGCTAGGTGGATGCGCAGGTGAAGATCATTCCCGTGCCAGATGCTGGCAGTCCGAGACAGACTCGTCTATTTGCTTAGGGGGGGGATCACACTCACCTCAGTCCTCTCCCTGAAGGAGAGGAGGGGGACCGGAGACGGGGTGCGCGCAGAGGACACAGCCTCGTCTCCTGGCCTGAGCCCACCGAAGAGCCGGGAGCCTGAGAGTGTCCCTCAGAAGATTCTCTGTCTTCTTTTATCTTGGGGCGGGGTTTCGAAATGGTCGATCAGGACAAAAAGCACATGAGCAGGAGATGAAATGGCATTCGACATCTTAATCGTGAACGGGACGGTGGTGGACGGTACGGGCGGGCCAAGGTACAAGGCCGACGTGGGGATATCCGGTGGCAAGATATCAGCCATTGGCAATCTGGGTGACGCCGAGGCCGCGCGCAAGATAGACGCCGAGGGCCATGTGATATCGCCGGGGTTTATCGACATGCACAGCCACAGCGACGTGACACTGATCGACGATCCCGGTGGCGAGAGCAAGGCGTACCAGGGGGTGACGACAGAGGTCACAGGGAATTGCGCCTACTCGCCGTTCCCTGCCGGGCCGGCCGGGGTGAAGAAGTTGCGCGCCGACATAGGAGGCGTGCTGATCTCCAGTGCCGAGTGGACCTGGTCGACAATGGACGAGTGGGCGACTGTCATCGATACCAACGGCGTCAGCATCAACGTGGCAGCGCAGGTGGGCAACGCGGCGCTGCGGATCGCTGTCGGCGCAACAGAGAACCGACCTGCCAATCCAGACGAGCTGAAAGAGATGCAGCGTCTGGCGGCCGAGGCGATCGAGCAGGGCGCTTTCAGCCTATCAACAGGTTTGTCGCTGACGCCATCCAGCTACTCGAATACCGAAGAGGTCGCGGCACTGTGCCAGGCCATCTCACACTATCCGGGCGCATTCTACGTCACACACGCAAGGGTCATGCCGGGCTGGCACATCAAGTGCATCGAGGAGGCGGCGGAGATCGGGCATCGTGGCGGCGTACCCGTGCAGTTCTCCCACATGGCGACGACCGAACGCTTCTTCTACGGCAACCCGGAGAAGAAGGTCGCCGTTGTCGAAAAGGCCCGAGCGGACGGGTTGGACATGACCTACGACGTCTACCCCTACACCGCCGCGGGAGCCGGGATCAACCAGACCATTCCGCTGTGGTTCCAGGAGGGCGGGCTCGACGCATACATGGGGCGGCTGCGTGATCCTGCCCTGCGCAAGAAGGCCCGCGAGGAGATGACCATCGGTCGCGAAGGCGGAGAGCCGCCACTGTGGGACAAGTGGGTCATTTCGAACGTCATGTCGGAGGCGAACAAGGGCGTCATAGGCCGCTCCATAGAGCAGATCGGCAAGGACAGAGGCGTCGACCCGTCTGAGGCGGCGCTGCAGCTGGTCGAAGAGGAGCGCGACTCTGTGATGGCGGTGGTCCACAACCGAGTGGAGGAGGACGTGCGCTACTACCTGGGTCACCCCCAGGCGATGATCGGCTCGGACGGGAATGCCGTTTCGCCGGACGGACTCTACTCGGAGTTCGAGCCGCACCCCAGGTTCTATGGAACGTATCCCCGAATTCTGGGGCGATACGTCCGCGAGCAGCCCTCTGTGATGTCACTGGAGACGGCCATATACAAGATGGCAGGTTTCCCTGCCCAGCGGCTCTCCCTTTCAGATCGCGGTAGGATCGCCGAGGGCCTGGTTGCAGACATAGTGGTATTCGACCCGGACACGGTGATCGACCAGGCGACGTTCGAGCAGCCGCACCAGTTCCCGGTGGGCATCCCCCATGTGCTGGTCGCCGGCGAACCGGTAATCCTGAACGGCAAGCACACCAACGCAAGGCCGGGCAAGGTACTACGCCGCGGCGGTTAGGCAATAGGCGACTCGACTGACCATGTCACCCTGAGCGGATGCAAAGGGTCTGGGGACGTGGGGTTCTGCGGCACGGCAATGGTCGCGCTGACCCCACCCCAGATGCTTCGTCGGGGGCCTCCTCAGCATGACATGGCTGTGATCGAAATTACACAGGCGAGGTGATGGCATGAGGGTCGAGGTACCTATCGAGCCTGCCCTGGCGCAGGAGTTACTGGGTTTCTGGGCCGACACATTCGGTGATATCCCGGACCTGGATCCAGGGGCGTTGCTGGGCGAGGACGCCGGCAATAACGACTACTACCTCTATGTGAC
>CAJWER010000093.1 GCA_913030785.1 uncultured Chloroflexota bacterium
ATCAGCAACCGAGTGACTGTTGTCCGTCTAGAATGACCCATCACGAAAGGCCTACCCTAAAGCCTATGCTTGCGACCAACAGACGGCTAATCCACAATGTGCCGAGTTTTCAAGGAGAAGGTAAAACCGTGGGCAAAACGATTAGTAATATAGGATTGTGGGTGTTGCTACTGACCAGTATCGGCGTGCACGCCGACGCCATGAAAGTTGTCCCGGGAAAGTGGGAAATGCGATCCGTAACCACCAACTCAATGATGCCGCAGCCCAACACCAACATCGAATGTGTCACTGATGGGCGCATCGACCCGAGCACCTTCATGCAGGATAACCTGCCCGGCTGCGGAATTTCGAATGTGCAAACGACGGACAGCTCCATGGCTTGGGAAATGAGCTGCAACATGCAAGGTAATGTGATGCAAGGCGCGGCTGAATTCACCTCCTCTGGTAATGCAGTCAGCGGCTTTATGAACATGACGATGTCGATGGGTGGCCAGCAGATGGCCATGTACGAAAACGACGAGATCGACCTGACAGGCGTGGGCCTGTTCGACCTGGATCGTGTGCTCGACCCAACGGAGCCCCTCAACCAGGAGTTGGTGATAGCTCCTCCAGGCTTCAGCGTATCGTACATCGGGTTCAACACAACTAAGCCACCCTTCGATGATCCCAAGTTCCGTCAGGCGCTTAACCACGCCGTGGACAAGGAGCTCATCGCGACGGAAGTGCTGTCAGAGCTGGTACAGCCAGCCTACAGCATCCTTCCACCGGGCTTCCCCGGCTACACCGATGAGATCGAAGGACTAATGTACGATCCCGACCTCGCAAAGCAGCTACTGGAAGAGTCAGCATATGCCGACGCTGACAGCCGACCTCGCATCGTGGTCACTGTCCCTGGAACCGGCGGCACCATCGGTCTCGACCTGGAAGTGATCCTGGAAATGTGGAAGCAGACCCTGGGGATCGAGGTTGAGATCCAGCAGGTTGAGTGGGCCAC
The DNA here is from genome assembly GCA_913030785.1 of uncultured Chloroflexota bacterium. Taxonomy (GTDB): domain Bacteria; phylum Chloroflexota; class Dehalococcoidia; order Lucifugimonadales; family CAJWER01; genus CAJWER01. The sequence goes on from CAJWER010000093.1 coordinate 995, forward strand.
GTACCTCGAGGATCTTGAAGACCAGAAATTCCAGGCGTTCGCCGGGCTGGGCTGGGAAGCGGACTATCCCGACCCCCAGGACTTCTTGGACATCCTGTTCCACACCGACAGTGGGATCAACCACGGAGCATACTCCAACGCGGCTGTGGACTCGGTTCTGGAAGAGGCGCGGACCGAGCCCGACGTGCTTCGCCGCATCGAGCTGTACCACCAAGCCGAACAACTCATCGTCAACGATGCAGCCTGGGTGCCGATGTGGTTCACGGGTGAGCGCTACGCGCTGGTCAAGCCCAACGTGGACGGGTATGCCATGACTCCGATGATCGTGCCCAAGCTACAAGAAATCAGGATCGGCGACTAGATCGGTGGGCTGACTGTAGTCGATGGACATTTAGATGGGGCCATCTCGCCGTATTGAGATGCGAGGGTACTCTCCTCGTCAACCCCACTGTTATTGAACAGCGAATGCAAGACGGGGCCTCGACATATCGAGGCCCCGTCTTGATGTAAGGGCCTGCATCTCCTATTGTTGACCTCGAAAACAGCGCAGACAGCGCGGTCCCGCGACGTGAGGTTCCGGCAATGTGGATATACATAGTTCGGCGACTCGCGTGGCTTCCGTTACTGTTGTTGGCGGTGTCGTTTATCACGTTCACTCTGGGCCGTTTCGGTCCGGGCGATCCCGTAATCGTGATGCTGGGCAACCGGTACGACCCCGACTCCCAGGTAACCAAGAACCTGCGCCGCGAGCTTGGCCTCGACCGCCCGTTCCACGTCCAGTACGTTGACTACGTATGGAATTTTGTGCAGGGCGACTTCGGCGAGAGCCTGAGGTTCCGTGGCCAGCCAGTCAAGGGCTTGATACTGAAGAAGATGTGGGTATCAGCGCAGCTCGCCATTGCCGCTATGATCGTGAGCGTCGGCGTCGGGCTGCCCCTCGGGTTCATGATCGCCCACTGGCAGGGGAGGTGGCAGGACCCGGCGACGGTGATGATTGCCCTCGCGCTCATGTCCATACCAATCATGGTGACCGTACCCGCGCTACTCTGGGTCTTCTGCCTGAAATGGCACTGGGTGCCGTGCTCCGGTTGGGGCGGTTTCTTCGACGCCCGCATCCTAGTACCGGCGATAACCATGGGGGTCCCGGGGATAGCAGGGTTCGTCCGGCTCATGCGAGCCAGCACGCTGGATGTCCTGGGCCAAGACTTCATACGCACAGCCAAATCCAAGGGGCTCGAACCACAGGTGGTCGAATCGCGGCACGTGGCGCGAAACGCGATGATCCCAATCATCACAATATTGAGCTTCTCCCTGGCAGGCCTCATCAGCGGTTCGTTCATCGTCGAGACCATCCTCGGCGTCCCGGGCATTGGGCGGTTCGCGGTCGAGTCTGTCTTCAACCGCGACTACCCTGTGATCATGGCAGTCACGCTGATCGCGGCTTCGGCCTTCGTTCTAGCCAATCTTGCCGCAGATGTCGCATACGCGTTTATCGATCCACGTATCCGCTACAACTAGGGTCACAGTGGCAATCCAAGAACTAAGTCTCGCAGCCGAACGTCGACAGCCAAAACGCAGGGGCCACTTCACCAGGGCCTTCGGACGGCTGTTGCGGAAAAAGATCGCATTCGGCTGCATGGTGACATTGCTGGTGCTCTACATCGGTAGCGCCCTTGCGAACTGGATCACGCCCTACGACTACACGGCCCAGGACTACAGCGCAATCCGCCAGGCCCCTAGCCTCGTCACCGACCAGGGGATTCGCGGCTTCTTTACCGAGTCCCACTTTGCCGGGACCGACAGGTTGGGCCGCGACCTCTTTACACGGGTCCTCTGGGGCATTCAGAACACAATGCTGCTAACGATCGTCGCCATGGCCACCGGCGGCCTGTTCATCGGCGTGACACTCGGTCTCCTGTCGGGCTACTTCGGAGGGCGAGTCGATTCGGCCATCATGCGGGCAGGGGAGATTACATCATCATTCCCCGACATCTTCCTGGTGATCATTATTGCGGCTACCTTGCGCCCGCGTATTCTTGAGTGGGTACGGTGGTTAGAGGACAATACGGTTCTTGATGGACTAGTGAGGTCAGGGGTAACAGACTACATAGTAATCTCGATTGCCCTGGTGTCGTTCAGCTGGTTCGGTGCGGCACGACTACTTCGGGCCCAAGTTCTCACGTTGAAGACAACTCAGTTTGTGGAGTCAGCGAGGGCCATAGGAGGGTCCACACCCCGCATCCTCTTCGTCCACTTGTTGCCCAACGCTATCGGTCCCATGGTCATCACCGTGACCATGGGGATGGGCTCCATGGTGGGGACCGAGATAATCTTGAGCTGGCTAGGCCTAGGCATCCAGCCGCCACGTCCCAGCCTGGGGGTCATGTTGCTGCAGGGTGGGCACATCAGCGTGCTGCGAAACGAGCCCTGGATGCTCCTGGCGCCGGGCATCGCGGCGTGGCTGATGGTGCTGTCTTGGAATCTCCTGGGCGACGCCCTCTACGACGTCCTTAACCCTAGAACCAGGTAGCTGAAGGCAGGGACTGGGTTTCTGGGGGCTCGTTATGTGAGCCGATCACCAGCAGACGTTGGATCGGGGTTCTGAACTAGCCCCAGTCCCTAGTCCCTCGGCTCCGTTCCTAGAACCTTCTTCGCAGTCCCAGACCCACGAGCCCCAGCAAGAATCCCACTGTCGTCACGTCAAGGGGTCCTGCCGCGCCCGAGGCCGACGGGTTGCAAGATGCTCCAGACCCGGTCTGCCTCGGCTCGGAATCCGAGGCAAGCGACGCCGTCGGCTCCACATCTGCGTCCGGTACGGCGACTGCCACCTCCAGCGCCGGTGTAGGCACAGCTGTGGGCTCCGGAATGGCGGTAGGCTCTGGGGTCGCAGTCGGATCAGGTGTGGCTGTCGCCAGATCCTCGGCATCTGCGACGACTTCCGACTGGGCCTGAGGCGTCAGGCTGTACAACAACGGAACGCGCTGCGGCACAGCGGTGGGACGCGCCTGTGTGCGAGCCGTCAGGTCCAGTTGCTTCGCGCCGATGGCCGATCGCCAGGCGATGTCCAACGTCTGCGTAGTGAAGCCATACACTTCAGTGAGCGCCCTGTCCATATTGTTGCCGCTCTGCAGACTCGCCATGAACTGCTTCATTTTCTCAGGACCGAAAACGGAGATCATCATCCTGACGATGCTCCGAGATTGACCATAGAAAATGATGACGTCTTCGGACTCTCCCGGCAACCCGGGCATGAAGACGTGTGGCAGCAGGCGATCGGTCTCAATGGCGAAGTCCAACGCAATGTCGTAAGAGAAGCCGGGGTCCACGTTGGCGAACTCCGAAAGGCCTTCACTCAGCCACGAGGGCACGCGCCGGAACACACTGTCGCCGACCCGGTGGGTGATGATGTGCATGACCTCATGTGAGGCGGTGCCGAGGGCCAGACGCCCTCCACCCAGAACCAGAAGGGTTCCGACTTCGGTGAAGGCCTGCCCCTCCGTGATCAGCTCGCGACTAATAGCCGCACTCTTTGGCGGCAACGCCTCGAGCATCTCCTTGTTGTTGTTGTACATCGTGACGCGAATGGGCTCGGCAATTGCCTCTTCGCCCATGATCGGAACCATCTTATCCAGGGTCTCGACGATGGTCCTCAGTATCTCTTCAGCACGCTTCTTGACAGGTCCCTTGTAGGCCACCGTAACCGCGCTGTCGGAGACCTCCTCCCACCTGGAGTTGCCTTCGTCGTCAACAAAACGCGCATCGAAGTAGATGAAATCGAAGGTCTCAGTTTCTAGCTTCTGGCCAGCTGAATCTTCGATCTCGAAGCTATACCTGATGATGGTCCCAGGTGGAATGTAGTTCGAAACGGTTTCGGTCCGCCAGAAAAACTCGCCATCCACCAGGTTCTGGCTTCCCTCGGACTTTTCGAAGTCCAGGTAGTTGTACGTACCGCTGGTCAACTGCCCGACCCTCAAGTGCACGGCTACAGAGGTAATATCGTTCTCACCGCTCGCTTGAGCCCTGATGCGAAAGCCCGCGGGGAACTCGCTGGTGATCCCGTACGACTCCAGCTTTGGCCCGGCCGCCCTGACCTCTGAAGCAGGCCAAGTCAACACCAGCGCCATCAGAGCTAGCACCACCGCACCTGCCAGGATTCGCACTGATAGCCGAGTCATTGAAGTCCCTCTGTGTGGTGTCAGCGCATCGTCGCGCCCATTGGGGCCCCTGAACCTATACTACGCAGTCCGCAGCCCTCAGGGATTTCATCGCCGCAGTGGCACCGGAATGCGACCAATTCTAGCGCAGCGGGCTTTGCGGATAAAGTCGCGATTATACAGAGACTCTGATTCCCCTTCGCCCGTCACTTCGACCGAAGTGCACCCGGTCGACCTCCAGAGACAAGATTACCCTGTTCTGGTGCTCCAAACGGCAAATCCTTTTGTCTGCATCTTCGGGCAGTTCGTAGCGATTAACTATTGCGGGCGTCTCGGTCCACAGCGAATCGTCGTCGATCACTGTCACCGTGCCGCTTAGGCTTGCGTACTCGAATGCCTCGGGCTCGGAGTAGACGCACACCGACGCTCTTCCGTCTCGAACGATGTTTCGCGATTTCACCGTCTCGAAGACCGTGGACATGGTTACCCTGCCCTCAGAGTACCGGTACCAGATCGGCGATCCTCGGCGAAGCCAGAAACGCCTCGAGCCTGGTCGTCTCCTCGTCACTCAAATTCGCGATCATTCCGTCCTCCCGTCCGCAGCGGCGACACCTTGACTCCCACACCCACAACTGAGATTGTAGACAACGACTCTATCAGACGCTAGGAGAAACTATGGGATTTGTAATAGCCCACCTTCTTGAAGGCAAGGTTGACACCTGGAAAGCTTGGATAGAAGAGTGCAACGGCGCACGTAGCGCGGGCATCAAGGACATGAACCAGCGTCACAGTTTGACCCGGCACGCCGCATGGCTGGCCGAGACGCCAATGGCCACCATGGTGGCGGTTCTTTAGGAGGGCCCCGGAGGCGACGCGTTCATGAAGACGCTTGGCGAGTCGACTCACGAGTTCGACAAGTGGTTTGCCGGCAAGATCAAGGAAGTCCACGGCATAGACGTCAACCAGCCGCCCCCAGACCCGATGCCGAAGTTGTATTTCAATAGCGGCTCCTAAACACTTTGGTGCTGCGCACACTGGGCCAGTCGGGGCTGGTGCTCTTAATGCGAGAGTGCCCATGTGGCCGAGCCCCTTTCCAGCGCGGCGCCCAAGTACAACTAATTCCCCTTTTCCAACCATGACGGAGGGTGCAGTGACAACGTATCGAGCAGCTCTTATCGGGTGCAGCCGCATGGGTGCGTTCATTGACAACGAGGTGTTCGCGGGTCGCGGGGCCTACTCCCACGCCGCGGGTTACGAGGCTTGCGATAGGACGACTATGGTGGCGTGCTCGGACCTCCGGACAGACGTCATGGAGCAGGTAGGAACCCGGTATGGGGTTCCGAAAGACTCACAGTACACCAACTACAAGATGATGATCGACGAGGTGCAGCCCGACATCGTGAGCGTCGCGACTCAGCCCGAGCAACGCGCCGAGATCGTCTCATACGCTGCGACCCATGGCGTCAAGGCCATCTACGCCGAAAAGGCCATGGCCGCGTCGATGGCAGAGGTGGAGTCGATGGTGGAGGTATGCGAGGCCAATGGCGTGCACTTCAATCTTGGCACCAACCGCCGCTGGGATCCGGGCTTCGACGCGCTGAAGGCCGTAATCGACAGTGGGGAGTTGGGAACCCTACAGTCACTGATCATCCACGACACCGGCACCCTCTTCAACGGAGCCAGTCACAGCTTCGACTTAGTGCTCCGCCTCAATAGCGACACCCCGGTGAAGTGGGTGCAGGGCCATCTGCAGAACGGCGACGAAGCCGTGGTTGACGGTCGACTGGTGCTCGACCCCATCGGACAGGGAACCATCCACTTCGAAAACGGCGTTACAGCGTATGCCCTCAACTCCGGTCGCCGCTCCGAGTGGGAGGCGGTGTGCGAACGTGGCGTGCTGACGGCCCTGGCCAACGGGGAGGAGTGGCAGATGAGGGTCGTCGGCTCGACCGATCACCGTGGAAGGTCCGGCCTGGTTCAGGGAGAGTTCCCGACATACGAGCGCGCCAGTTCGACCCTTCGGCTCGTCGAGGACCTGGTCCATTCGCTGGACACGGGCGAGCCGCCTCGAGGCGGAGTTCGGAACGCCCGAGCTTCTACCGAGCTCATATTCGGGGTCATCGAATCTCATCTACGTGGAGGTTCCCGCGTGGACCTGCCCCTTGAGGGCAGCTCCGTCAGGCTCGAAAGAGGTGTAGCCCCCAGGCAACCAAAATACCAACGGGGCGAGTAGTCTATATCAACCTCGAATTAGAACATCCGTCGGGGAACAGCGAGTAGTATTTCAAAGACTTGCCATGCCCCACCGACCTGTTGCATACCGAAAAAATCGGAGTCCCGTCTAGGTAATTTTACGGAGGTATACCCCCTACCCACCTAAGTACCCTTGGTCAATCAGGCAGCGCGCATTGCAACGGTGAATAGGACTTCCCCTTGAGCTTTTAGTGGAAACCCTGTCACTTTACGCCCCAGGCCCTGCCCCCCTAGAGTGTTGACCTACCAACTTCACAGGGGGTCTGCCCCTACCGATTGGGGGTGGAAAACCCTAATCGGGCTGCTCTCAGTAACATTCCCTTGATCGAGAACCTTGATCCAGAGGTCCAAATACTCCTGATTACATCTCGCTGTTCCGGAAGATCACGTGCTAGAGTAGGATCGGCGCGGGTCAAATGGCATTCTGGTCCGCAGGCTCATTCAGATTTCCAGGAGATATCGTGTGGCAAAACGGAAGGTCCTGATAACGGGCATGGCAGGACGCATCGGTCGAGTGATCACCGAGCGAATAGGCGACAAGTACGAACTCACCAGCCTCGACGTCAAACCGGCGGACGGCTACAGATCCCACGTGGCGGATATCTCCGACCTCGATGCGATCAGGCCCGCGGTTGAAGGCCAGCAAACCGTCGTCCACCTGGCGGCGGATCCCCGGGCGGACGCGCCCTGGTACTCGATTCACAAGAACGACATCGTAGGCACGTACAACGTCATGGAAGCATCGAGGCAGGCGGGCGTCGAGCGCGTCGTCTTCGCCTCCTCTAACCATGTGGTCGGCTACCTCCCGATGAAAGACGAGCCCTACCTCGCGTATTTCGAACGGCGCGACGCCGACCTTCCCGACCCGGTACCCATGATCACGGCAGAGGCACATCGCCCAGACGGCTACTATGCGGTGGCCAAGGCATTCGGCGAGTCACTAGGCTCCTACTACTGGGACGCGTTCGGCCTGTCGTGCATAGCGTTGCGCATCGGCGGGGTTCACGACATCGATAGTCCCGAGGGCATGGGGCCGCTCGGACGTTCGCTTTACCTTAGCCACAACGACGCTGCCCACCTCGTCGACTGCGCCATTGCAGCGCCAGCGTCGGTCGGCTTCGCGGTAGTCTACGGCGTCTCGAACAACACGCTTCGCTTCCACGACATTGAGACGGCAGCCGAACTCATCGGCTACCATCCACAGGACAACGCCGGAACGTAGCGAAACTCCGTAGGCCACGAACATCCCACAACCCAAGTACCGCCCAAGGAAGCAAATCTATGGACGTCGAGGACAAGGCTAATTTCAAAGTAGTTATGGTCGCCCTGGACCCGCAAGCGGGTGAGGATGGAATTCCGGGCTGGGTGGAAGACGCATTCCGGGCAGAAAATGTCGACTTTGTGTATGAGGAGTGTGCCACGAAGAAAGACATGGCCCGCGTGGCGGGTGATGCGGATTTGGTATGGGTCCTCGGCGGCAGCAAGATCGTCAACGCCGAGACGCTGCCGGTCCTTAAGAGGTGCGGCGCAGTGATTCGCACGGGCAGCGGCACCGATAACGTCGACGTGGAGGCAGCGACGCGCCAGGGCATCGTCGTGACGAACACGCCGGGCGCCCACGACGATGAGGTCTCGGAGCACGCGATCGCGCTCCTGCTCTCTCTGGTGCGAGTCATCCCCTTGAAAGACCGCGAGCTGAGGCAGGGGATATGGGGAAGAGCCCCGCTGCCGAACCACCACGTATTCGGCCAGACGCTCGGGCTCGTCGGATTCGGGCGCATAGCCCAACTCGTTGCCCGCAAGATGAGTGGCTTCGAGATGACCGTGCTCTGCAACGATCCCTACGTCACCGACGAGGCCATGTCTGCGAAAGGGGTGGAGCATGCCAGCCTGGACGAAATATGGATCAGGTCGGATTTCGTCTCGCTCCACTGCCCGTTGACCGCAGCAACCAAGGGCCTGGTCGGGGAGCGAGAGCTGCGTATGATGAAGCCAGAGGCGTTGCTGATCAACACGTCCAGGGGACCGGTGGTTCAGGAGTCCGCGCTGATCCAAGCGCTACGTGAAGGATGGATCGCCGGGGCAGGGCTGGATGTCTTCGAAGAGGAGCCGACGCCGGCAGACAATCCATTGCTGACGATGGACAATGTCGTCTTCACACCCCACACGGCAGGGCACTCCGACCTGACCCAGGAAAAGCAGTGGCGACTGTCAGTCGAAAGCGCGATCGCCTTCTCCAACGGCCACTGGCCAGAGTCGTACGTCAACCCTGGTGTAAAACCGCGGTGGGAGCTGAGCTGAGAGTGCTTGAGGGTGGGCAAGTCTCAACGCATCGTGAGATTGCCCACAGATTCATCGGCTGGTCTTCATCTTGCGTTTGCTTCCAGGCTCCAAATCCAAATGGTGTTGATGATACTCGCGGTTGTCACACTCCTTGTCGGAATGCGCGCGTCCTCTCCTTGTTGGGCCATTCAAACGAGCGAATTCACCCTTGAACCGGTCCAAGGATATGGATTCAAGTTCGTCTTTGCCTTCTTTGTTATAGTCCGGATCCAACGGTTGACGCCCGTATTCGTCGTAAGCACTGGTCGTTCCATCTTCAAACCCTAGGAAGATTCCTCCACTGGGGTAGATCGATCGAGGATCGGGCATCAGAAGGTAACCGCCCCCATACTCATGCCACTGCGATTTCGACACGTGTCGTTCTGGGTAGAGCCATTCTTCCTTAGCCGCTGCAATGTAGCGATGAGCTCTAGTTTTGATGATGAAGTTAATTTCCCGAACTTCCTTCTCTGCCAGATGCCGCATCGTCTGAATGCTTGTGTAGTCGATCAAGTAACTCCGC
>CAJWER010000094.1 GCA_913030785.1 uncultured Chloroflexota bacterium
CGAGTTGGGCTTCGACTCTACCTATCATCACGCGACCATCGTCCAGGAGTCCTCAGCCCTGGGGTGTGACGTGCAGTGGGAACAGAAGGACAACTGGCCGTCGGTACGTATGGGCGACCCTATCTGGAAGGGCCCCGACGACATCCGGATACCGCCAGGGTTCCTCGAACACCCAGACGTTCAGTGCGTCATCAAGGCTACAGAGATACTCAAGAGCGAGCTTGGCGACGAGGTGGCCATCATCGGCAAGACAATGGGGCCGTGGACGCTGGCATACCACGTCTTCGGCGTCCAGCAGTTCCTGCTGATGAGCATCGATGAGCCAGACATGGCGCTGCGATGCCTGCACCTGCTCAAAGAGGTTGCGGTGTTGCACGGCCAGGCCCAGATAGCGGCCGGCGCCGACGCCCTGACCTTTCCCGACCACGCCACCGGCGACCTGGTGAGCGGCGACTACTACAAACAGTTCCTGCTGGAGATACACCAGGAGATGGTTGAGCGTATCCATACACCCCTAATCCTGCATATTTGCGGTCGGACCCTCGATCGGATGGACTATATCGCCCAGTCAGGCATGGCAGCGTTCCACTTCGACTCGAAAAACGATCCACAGGAGTCGATGGACGTGGTCGGCGGACGAACCGCCCTTGTGGGCAACATCAACAATCCCGAGACGCTGTACTCCGGCAAACCGGAGGACGTGCGTCGCGAGGTATACAAGTGCATGGATGCAGGGGTGAACATGATCGCCCCGGAATGCGCGGTCCCGCTGAGTGCGAGGCTGGAGAATGTCCTGGAGATACCGCGTGCCGTCAGGGCATGGTGTGAAGAGAACTACGTGGACTAAGGCGCTGCGCGCGCTGGGGGTGGCGGAGTTGGTACTGCCCGCCGTGGCGGTGGTTAAGGATTAAAGGGCTGAAAAACCCTACTGCAAGGTTGGAGGATTTACGATGGCGCTTGTAGAGACGATGACGCCACGCGAGCGTGTGATGAACGCGCTGGCTGGCAAGCCGGTTGATCGCACGCCAGTGGCGAACCCCACCAACCTGGCCACCGTCGAGTTGATGGACCTGGTCGACGCCCCGTTCCCGGCAGCCTGCCGTGATCCGGAGCTGAACGCCCGTTTGGCGGCCACGGGTTATACCGAGCTGGGATTCGACAGCATCACGCCTTACTTCACGATCGTACAGGAGTCCTCTGCCCTAGGCTGCGAGATGCAGTGGGAGCAGAAAGACAACTGGCCCACGGTGCGCATGACGAAACCTATCTGGGAGGGTCCGAGTGAAGTCGAGGTGCCGCCCGGCTTCCTGGAGCACCCGGACTGCCTCGCGGTGACCCGCTCAATCTCCTTGCTCAAAGAGGAGTTCGGTGATCACGTACCCATAATCGGCAAGACGATGGGGCCGTGGACACTGGCTTATCACGTATTCGGCGTCGAGCGATTCCTGCTGATGTCCATCGACGACCCGGACCTGACGATGGAGGCGATGCACAAGCTCAAGGAGATATCGGTGCTGTTCGGCCAGGCCCAGATAGACGCAGGGGCAGATGCGCTGACCTTCCCGGACCACGCCACCGGCGACCTGGTCTCCGGCGCGTACTACAGCAAGTTCCTGCTGGAGATTCACCAGGAGATGGTCGAGCGGTTGGACGCTCCCTTGATCCTGCACATCTGTGGCAACACACTGGACCGGATGGACGCCATCGCCCAGAACAACATGGCGATGTTCCACTTCGACTCCAAGAACGACCCTCAGGCGGCGATGGACATCGTCGATGGGCGAATGGGTCTAGTAGGCAATATCAATAACCCCGAGACCCTGTACGCCCGTGGCCCTGCCGAGGTACGGCAAGAAGTGTACCGGTGTATGGACGCCGGGGTGAATATGATCGCCCCCGAGTGCGCCATACCACTGGCAACCAGGCTTGAGAACCTGCTGGAGATACCGCAGGCCGTCAAGGATTGGACCACAGAACACCAGGACTAGAGTCCATGCATGTTGGATAGTGGTCACAGACCCAAAACTCAGCACCCAGAACCCGATTTTACGGTCGCGCCAGAAGCGCCAGGACAAAAGATGCCCAGAGTAATCGGTTCGCCTGAACAGTTCACGTCGATCGGAGAGAACATCCATGCAACGCGCGTCGTCTTACGCAACGGGCGGAAGGCGAAGACCCTCGAAAATGGCACCGAGGTAGTGCCTTTCAAGGGAGAGTCGGGCGAGGACCGGCTTTTGACCGTGCCCGAGTGGTACAAGAAGACCCAGCCGTACGACCTGGGGCAGATAAAACACTTCCTGATCGCGGTGATGAAGGGCATCGGAGACGACCCTTCGGAGCAGGAAGAGGGCGCGGCCTACGTCCACTCCGAGGTCAGGCGCCAGATACGGGCGGGCGCCGACTACCTGGACCTAAACGTTGATGAGATTTCGCCGAAGCTGGACGTGCAGTTCCGGGGCATGAGATGGCTGGTGGCTACGACGGAGTCGGTCTCCACTCTTCCTCTAAGCGTGGACTCCTCCAACGCGGAGATCATAGCCGAAGGGCTGGCAGAGTGTGATGGTCGCGCCGGCAGGCCAATCGTCAACTCGGTCGCTCTGGAGCGGATCGACACACTGGACCTCGTCAAGGAGCACGACGCCAGGGTGGTGATCACTGCAGCTGGTTCATCTGGCATGCCGTCCGATGACGTGGAACGGGTTGAGAACGTGGCCGAGGTCATGGAGTCCGTGCGCAGCAAGGGCCTGGCGCTGGGCGATGTCTTCGTCGACCCGCTGGCGTTCCCGATATCTGTCGACCCAACCTATGGCAATCACTTTTTCGACGCCGTCCGGAAGCTGCGGGAAGTTTATGGCAACGAAATTCATATCACAGGCGGCCTAAGCAATGTTTCATTTGGCCTGCCCCGGCGCAAACTAATCAACGATACGTTCATCTACATGGCGCTGGAGGCGGGGATCGACAGCGGGATCATCGATCCCATACAGAGCAAGATGGGGACTGTTTTCGACCTGGACACGAGCTCAGAGCCGGTTAACCTAGCCATTGATATGCTTTCTGGAAACGACGACTTCTGCATGAACTATATCCAGGCGTTCCGGGACGGCAAGCTTGGATAAGGCTCCTTAAGGTCCCATCTCGTAGCTGCAAAGATTGACAAACCTGGCCCCGCCACCGAATAATTGACTACTGGAAATCCAATGAAACAACGCGACAGTGGAGGCGGCAATTGACCACCGACCATGAAGGACTTGAGCAGGAGATCCAGTACGTGACGAAGCCCTTCGAGGTGAAGCATATCCGCTCACTTTTCGAAGGCACCGACCCCCTGATGCATGAGCTAGCCTACGCCCTGATCAAGGGCGATCAACACGAGGTCGACCGGATGACGGCGCAGGCCCTCAACGATGGCTTCGACGCTACCACCGTGCTCGATGAGGGGCTCATAGCCGGTATGGCGATTGTGGGGATCAAATTTCGCGACAACATCATCTTCGTTCCCGAGGTCCTGATCTCGGCACGTGCGATGAAGGCGGGTATGGTCCACATCGACCCGATCCTGTCGGCGTCTGGCATCGAGCCCGTCGGTACCGTCGTGATGGGTACGGTAAAGGGCGATCTCCACGATATCGGTAAGAACCTGTGTATCATGATGCTCCGCGGATCGGGCTTCACGGTTCACGATCTCGGCGTCGACACCAAGCCCGATGAGTTCATGGACGCCGTGACCGAGCACGGGGCTGACGTGTTGGGCATGTCGGCTCTCTTGACAACGACAATGCCGAACATGGGTCGCACCATCCAGGCGTTCGAGGACGAGGGGATGCGCGAGGACGTCAAGATCATGGTTGGCGGTGCGCCGGTTACCCAGGAGTTCGCCGAGGACATGGGAGCGGACGGCTATGGCAAGGACGCAATCTCATGCGTCGATATGGCCAAGGAGCTGTTAGGGGTAGGGGTGAACGGCACGGCGCCTACCGGGTAGTCAAGCGGGCTCCTCCACTCAGTGGGTTCCACGGGGTCGGTTGAAATTTTTGATTCGGGGCCATTAGCGGTGTTCCCTCACCCAGGAGCGATGACGTTTGGACCACGGCGTTGATAGAGCACGCTATGAGGCCTCGATAGCCCGTCTGCACAGTATCTTCGAGGGAATCTCGCAGACGACGAACGAGGTCTCGACTTGGCGCTGTCCGTACAAGAGCGTCGAGAACCGCTGTACGGCCGCCTTCGGGTGTCGCAACCAGGACCGTTCAGTGCCGGACGGCGAGGCGTTCATCTGCACAGGCAGCGACGACCTGGACTATCGCCTAGCCTGGGAAACATAGGGTGCTGCACACGCTTAGTCGGGCGGGGCTGGGTTCCGCATGATCGGGGTGTGCAGAAGGGCATAGCCCATTTGCCTGTCCTGAGCCCGCTGAAGGGCCGGGTGCGTGAGGGGGTCCCTCACACTACATATCTATTTTCTTTTTCTTCCAAGAAAAGGCCCATACAGACCCATGCCAGCTTCACGACGCGTAGCCTTTGCAGAGCGGCTTGAGGCCGGTCCTCTCCTGTGGGACGGCGCCATGGGCACTCAACTCTATGAGCGCTCTGGGCTGCAGGCCAATCGGTGCCTTGAAGAACTGAACGTCCTGGACCCCGAACTGGTCAAGTCTGTCCATCTGGACTACATCAGAGCCGGTGCACAGGTAATCGAGACCAACACCTTCGGCGCGAACTCCCTAAGACTGGCCGCCTACGGCCTGGCCGACAAGGTGGTCGAGATCAACCGCGCCGGGGTCGAGATCGCACGGGCAGCCCAGACTCTCACCGGACAATCTGTCTGGATCGCGGGCGCTGTGGGACCGCTGGGCCAGGGCCTTGCTCCCCTCGGATCAGTCGAGCAGGCCCAGGCTCGCCAGGCGTTCGCGGAGCAAGTTCGTGCGCTGTCGGACGCTGGCGTCGACCTGCTGACCCTTGAGACCTTCACAGACCTTCGCGAGATACAGGAGGCGATATCGGCCTGTCGCGAGGTCTGTGACCTGCCGCTCGTCGCACACATCACTTTTGTGGGGGACGGCTCTGGCGCCAGTGGGGACGGCCCAGAGGAGGCGGTAAAGGCCCTGGCCGACCTCGACGTGGAGGCCATCGGCCTGAACTGCAGCGTGGGATCGGAGCGGATGCTGCGGGCGGTGGAGTCCGTATCCGAGACAACCTATGTGCCAATTTCAGCGCAACCCAACGCAGGCTTTCCCACCTACCAGGGCGGGCGCCTCATGTACCTTTCATCCCCCGAGTACGTAGCGCAGTACGCCCGCAAGATGGTCGAAGCGGGAGCGACTCTCGTGGGCGGGTGCTGCGGCACGTCGCCGGAACACATCGCGGCCATTCGCGACGCCCTCGTTGGCGTGCAAAGGCGGGGAGCCCGAATGACCTCAAGGCCGCCACCAAAAGGCGCGCGACTGCGTGCTGCCCCACAGAGGGCCGCCGAGCCCACGAATCTATCGAAAAAGCTCGGGTCGGGGTTTGTGGTGACAGTGGAGGTGGACCCGCCAAAGGGGTTCGACGTCGCACCGGTTCTGGAGGCGCTGAGGCCCCTCAGGGAGTCCGGCCTCGTGGACGCCATCAACGTCGCCGACAGCCCGCGGGCCCAAAGCCGAATGAGCGCGCTGGCGACGGCCAGTATCATCCAGAGCCGACTTGGCCTGGAAACCATCATGCACGTTGCACTGCGCCATCGGAACCTGGTGGCGCTGCACTCGGACCTGATGGGAGCCCACGCCCTGGGCCTGCGTAATGTGTTCGCGGTCATGGGCGACCTGCCGAGCACCGGGGACTTCCCGAGCGCCACGTCCGTCTCGGACATAACGGCGTCCGGGTCGATTCGCATGATAAAAGCGCTGAACTCGGGCGTGGATCTGACGGGCCGGCCGATCGAGCAAGCGACAACCTTCAACGTTGGCTGCGCCTTCGGAATCGGTGCTGCCGAGATGGACCGGGAGATTCGCATCCTCGAAAAGAAGATTGCGGCTGGCGCGGACTTCGTGCTGACCCAGCCTGTATTTTCGGCTGAGACCGTCGAGGCGGCCCGCAGCCGTTTGGGTGGCTTCCCAGTGCCCCTTCTGATGGGCGTGCTGCCCCTGCGAAGCTCCCGACACGCGGAGTTCCTCCACAACGAGGTCCCCGGAATCTCGGTGCCGGATGAGATCCGGGAGAAGCTGAGGGTTGCGGGGGATGATGCGGCCCAGGTCGGGATAGACCTGGGCCGAGAGCTGCTAGACGAGGTGTCCGGGATAGTTGATGGCGTCTACTTTATGCCGCAGTTCGGGCGATACGACACGGTACTCGATATTCTCAGCGGATCCAAGGTGATGGCTGATCGATCTAGGAACGGCGAGGCGATGGCGCAGTGAGCCCGCTCCACTACGGCGACGAGACGCTTGACCTGGTCTCTGGCAAGAGCCTGTTCGACTACGCCGACTCCTTGGACGTAAGAGTCCCCACCTCTTGCGGGCGGAGCGGCGAGTGCCATGAGTGCATCGTGGAGGTGAAGCAAGGGCTGGAAGCGCTGACGCCGCCGGAGGCTTCCGAGGAGTTTCTCAGGGACAACTATCGTCTTGCCTGCAGGGCGCGGGTTCAAGATACCTCGGCAAACATCGAGTTCGCGGTGCTGCGCCGCCAGCCGCGCATACTCACCGAGTCTGTCGGCCGCGATGTAGAGCTCGAGCCCCTGGCAAACCGCCGTGGAGAGGATGTCTACGTTGGCGACGAACGCATCGATGCGTACCGCGGGCAGATGTATGGCCTGGCGATCGATGTCGGCACCACCACCATAGTCCTCAACCTTGTGGACCTTGAGTCGGGCGAAACTATCCACACCGCATCGTTCGAGAACCCCCAGAAATTCGGCGGCAGCGACATCATGCACCGCATCTCCTACGACGGAGGCACGTACAAGGGAGAACTTCAACAGGTGATGCTCTCCTCGATCAACTTCGAGATTGGCGAGATGAGCCGCCAACTGCGCTTCCACCGAAGGCGCATCTACGACGTTGTGCTGGTGGGCAACACAACCATGCGCGACATTCTGTTCGGGGTGGATGTACAGTCCGTCGGGGAGAGGCCTTACAAGTCGCTGATCGAGCTTGCGGTGGAGGATGGAGAGCGCGACTCGACGGCCATCAATGTGACCGCAAAGGAATTGGGCCTGCGTGTGTTCCCCGGGGCCAACGTGTACAGCGGCCCCCTGATCGGCTGCCACGTGGGCTCGGACGTGGCGGCGGACCTGCTGGCCATCGGCATGGACGAGACGGACGAGACCGTGATGCTGGTGGATGTCGGGACGAACACTGAGGTCATAGTGGGCAACCGGCACCGGTTGATGGCGGCGTCGTGTCCGGCGGGGCCGGCCTTCGAGGGCGGCGAGATCACCTACGGGATGCCCGGGTACGAGGGTGCGGTCGAGACCGTCGAGATAGTGGACGGCAAGGCGCAATACACGACCATCGGTGGAGGGCAGCCCCAGGGGATATGCGGCTCCGGGCTCGTGGACCTTCTGGCCGAGTTGAGGCGCACGGGGACCATGAACCAGCTGGGCGTGTTCGACGACGGGTCGGATAGCTTCTATTTCGCGCCTGAGAACGGGATGTCGGTGTCCAGGTCGGATGTCAGCGCGCTGGCGCAGGCCAAGTCGGCCAATTACTGCGGGCAGCGCATAGTGCTGCGGCGATACGGGGTGCCCGTGGAGGGTATTTCGAAGTTGTACCTGGCGGGCGGCTTTGCCAACTATGTTGATGTGGCCAACGCCGTGCGTATCGGCTTCATCGCCAACGTCCCGCAAGAGCGTGTCGCGAAGGTGGGTAACGCCGCCCTAGAAGGGGCCACGATCATGCTACGGTCCAAGCGGATGCGGCGGGTCATCGAGGAGATGGCCAGCCAGATTGAGCACGTGGAACTGGAAACCACACCAGACTTCTTCGATATCTTCGTTGATGGCTGCATGTTCGAGCCCATGGGCTCGACTCTTTAGCGCAAAGGAGAGTCTCCAGTGACCAAAAAAGTGTTGATTACCGACTATGTCTGGCCCAATGTGGAGCCTGAGAAGGCGGTGCTGGCTGCGGGCGGCGCTGAGATCATCGTTGCTCCGAGTGGCGATGAGGACACGCTGGTGGAACTGGCGAAAGATGTCGATGGGATACTGACGTGCTTCGCCAAGGTCACCGAGCGGGTGGTTCGGGCGGCAGAGAAGTGTGTGGTGATCGGACGCTACGGCGTGGGTGTGGATAATATCGACGTGGACACGGCGACAGAACTGGGAATCGCCGTGACCTACGTGCCTGACTATTGCATCCCCGAGGTGTCGGACCACGTCATGGCTATGCTGCTTTCCTGGAACCGACGCATCGTGTTCTTCGACCGCGCGACAAAGACGAAGGGGTGGGGTACCGAGGGGCTGGGCATGCGCATCATGCGGCTGGAAGGCAAGAAGCTGGGCATCGTCGGATTCGGTCGCATCGGACGGGCCGTGGCTGGCCGGGCACAAGCCTTTGGCTTGCAGGTCCTGGTGGCTGATCCGTTCGTGACTGCAGAGGCGGCACAGGACGCCGGCGCGGTGAAGATGGAGTTGCCGCAACTGCTCGGTGAGTCGGATTTCGTGACGCTCCACTCGCCGCTAATGCCACAGACCCAGGGCATGATGGGCAAGGACGAGTTCGCGCAGATGCGGTCCGACGCATTCTTGATCAACGCCGCACGGGGCGGGCTCATCGACGAGGACGCTCTCTACGACGCGTTGATATCCGGGCAGATCGCTGGGGCCGGCCTGGACGTGCTGGTGGACCTCGACCCGCCGATAGACCATCGCATTTCGCAGCTTGAAAACGTGATTATCACGCCGCACACTGCCTTTTTCTCGCAGGAGGCGGTACTGGAGCTGGAGGAGCGAGCGGCGGGGGAGGTGGTCAGCATATTCCAGGGCAAGATGCCGGACAACCTGGTTAATCCGGCGGTGCTGGATCACTCGCGGACGAAGATAGGTTGACCGGCGTGCGCTTACTGATCAGGGAAGGCTGACAGGGCCTTCATATAGGCATTGTACGCGGTTTGTACCGAAGCAGGCGAAGACAACGCGCTCCGGGGAGACGTTACTTTCCAAAAACTTGTTGACTTCACCTATGGCAATATCTGTGGCGGGCCCAAGCGGATAGCCATAGACGCCGGTACTGACGGCGGGGAAGGCGACGGAGCCAGCCCCTTGTTCGCGGGCCAAGGTCAGGCTGTTGCGGTAGCAGTTGGCCAATAGGTTGGGCTCGCCATTACGACCACCCCACCAGATCGGGCCGACTGTGTGGACCACCCACTTTGCAGGCAGATCGTAGCCGCGCGTGATGCGGGCCTCGCCCGTGGGACAGCCGCCGAGGGTACGGCACTCCTCCAGCAACCGAGGGCCTGCGGCACGGTGTATCGCCCCATCTACGCCGCCACCGCCCAGGAGCGAGGAGTTCGCCGCGTTGACGATGGCGTCTACTCTCAGTGTCGTTATGTCCACCTCGACAACCTCGACCCTCTGACGCACATCCCCTCCAGCTATCGCCGCGGTGAACCCTAAATCAGCGAGCCGCCCTGGCCTCCGTCTACCGGGATGCAGGCGCCGGTGATTAGACCTGCACGGTCTGACGACAGGAACGCCACCATGTCGCCTACAGGCTCTGGCCATCCCCACTTGCCCATTGGCAGATTCTGAGAAATGAACGCCTCGACCACCTCTGGCGCGTTGTCCCGCTCGTAGCGCTCCCAACTGCCGTCGGCGTGCTTGATGGAGCCCGGCGCGATGCTGTTGACCAGCACGCCGGTCTTGGCCAGCGAGCGCCCGGCATGGTTGGTCGCGGCTATGAGGGCTGCCTTCGCCGCCATGTAAGATAACTTGCCGCCGGATTCGCGGCCATAGATCGAAGCGATATTGATAATCCGACCCCAGGCCTGCTCCTTCATCTGGGGCAGAACCAGCTCCATAAGCCGGTAGCTCCCAAAAAGATTCAGGTCGAAGATGGCCTTGAGGTCGTCCAGCGATGTGTCATCGATATTTGCGGTGGGCCCGCTGCCGCCCGCGTTGTTCACCAGGATATCGATAGCGCCGAGGCTCGCAACAACCTCGTTGTGAAGGGCCTCCATTGACGAGGGGTCCGACACGTCCGCGACGACACCCACCGAGTTCACTCCCAGCGCCTTGAGGTCGCCGACCGTGGTGTCCAGAGTCCCTCG
>CAJWER010000095.1 GCA_913030785.1 uncultured Chloroflexota bacterium
TACGGCCAAGGAAACCTAGACAACCCTGAGCGGCATTCGGATCTTTTCTTCTGGCAGCAATCGTCCTTGGTTGGCTCCAACCTGCTCTGTCTGCTGCCCTTTCCAGGCTTTCCGTTGAGCGTGCAAAGCTGGACCGAAATGAAAAACCATAATATCGAGGCCCTTCGCACACATCCGGGCGCGGCATCAGTTCCAGACATCCCCTTGTTTAGTCCGGGGAAAGCGGCAACTATTACTCATATCAACATCGCAAAAAGCGCAGAGAGGAAATGGCTAAACCGTGGCTTAGCCGAATATCAGAAGCTTTTTAGCTTCTGGTCCGATCTCGCCAACCAAAAAAACATCAAGATTTACCTCACCTGGTATAAGTATTCCGCCGATCATTTTGCGATATCCGACGCCCTTGAGGCCACCGTACTTGAGGCGAGGGCGTACGACGCCTCCGAGGCGTTGGATCTGGGCATCGTGGATCTGCTGGCCGAGGACGTCGACGACTTGCTTCGCCAGCTCGACGGCCGCAGCGTCGTCATGGGCGATGGCAGCGAGATTTCGTTACAAACCGTTGGCTCTGCAGTTCGCAGGATACGACAGACGCCGCTGGAGCGGGTTCTCGCGTTTCTCGCCGATCCGAATATCGCGTTCACACTGGTCTCTCTAGGGTTCATCGCGATCTTCGTCGAGTGGGTTCTGCCCGGTCTGTGGGGCCCAGGAATCATAGGTGTAATCGCACTGGCCCTGGGGTTCGTGGCCCTGGGCAATCTCCCGGTTAACTGGGTGGGTGTTGGCCTGATGGCCTTTGCGATGGGCCTGTTCTTCCTGGAGATGCAGGCACCCGGCATTGGCATCTTCGGCGTCTCTGGGGTAATCGCCTTCGTGATAGGCGGGTTCCTGCTCTTCGGCGGCTTCACCCCGGCACTACCGAGCGCGCCCGGTGCGCCGGGCTACGGTGTCAACATGTTCCTATTGGCGGGCATCGTTGCGGCGATGGCGGCCCTGCTGGGCTTTGTCATACGCGATCTGGCGGTGGCCAGGCGGATCGCGGGCCGCGGTGACGCAACACACGAGCCGATAGAGGGACAGATTGGTATGGTCACGGCCGAGCTGTCGCCACACGGCTCGGTCCACGTCGCGGGCGAGGTGTGGAGCGCCGTGAGCGACGACGGCGAGCCGATAGAGGAGGGAGCGAATGTTATCGTAGCTGAAGCGGAAGGCCTGATGCTCCGTGTGTTCAGGGAATCGGAGGTCGGTTACTAGCATGCCCAAAACGCCGTGGCGTGCGTATTGAGGGGAGCTAGTGTAGTGTATAGCGACCAGTGTTGACGCGAACCGCTTGCTACAGCGGTGTGTCCTGTCGGAATCACTGAAGGAGAGGAGATTCATCAATGGCATTAATCAACTTCCTGAGGCCCTACGAACGGTTGGCGCTGTTCAAGTGGGGGAACTTCACTGGGATGAGGGGCCCCGGCCCGGTGATCATGGTGCCGATCATGCACAAGGGGGTCAAGCTCGACACGCGCATCGAGGTCATGGATATTCCCCGGCAGGCCAACATTACCAAGGACAACGTGGCGATCGACATCGATTTCCTGATCTACATGCGGATTATGATCGAAGAGGCGGAGAAAGCGATCTTGGAGGTCGAGGACTACCGGTCAGCGGTGATCGGGTTGGCCACTACAACGCTTCGAGCGGTGATAGGGGATATCGACCTTGACGGGGTGCTTTCACAGCGTGAGCGGATCAACAATCTGATTCGTAATAAGCTGGATTCTGAGACGGAGAGATGGGGGATCAAGGTCACCAACGTGGAGATTCGCGAGATCGAGCCGCCGCGGGACATCCAGGAGGCGATGAACCGACAGATGTCTGCGGAGCGCGTTCGCAGGGCGGTGGTTGTGGAGGCGGACGGTACAAAAGAGGCGGCGGTTACGGTGGCGGAGGGCGAGAAACAGGCCGCTATTCTAGAGGCCGAAGGCTCAAGACAGGCGGAAATTCTCAAGGCCGAGGGCGACCAGCAGGCTGCCGTACTGCGAGCAGACGGCTTCGCCACGGCGCTGGACCGGATCTACACCGTGGCCCAGAACGTCGATGCCAACACTCTGAGCCTGCAGTACTTCGAGACGCTCAAGGAGCTTGGCAGCGGCGCGTCGACGAAGTTCATATTTCCCATGGAGTTCACCAACCTTCTCAAGCCGTTCCTAGGGATGATGGACAAGCGAGATGGCGACGGGGACTGACTCCGGGTACCGGCTGCACCAGGGGCGGGTCTTCTAGACCTGCCCCTGAGTTTCACCTGGTAAGAAGACTGGATGCTACATGGCAAATCTGTCGACGTAGCACGTTGATTCGATTGTCCAGGCTATCTTGCCGGGTCACAGGCTAGTCTCTTCGACGCAGGCAAGTGCAAGCTTCACCAACGAGTACGTCCGATCTACCTGCGGTGGCTCCATGAAGCGCTGGCTATCTAGGCGGCCATTTGGAAACCTCCTCTCCCTTGAGGGAGAGGACAGAGGTGAAGGTGTCCTTCGAGACGGGGAGCCGCTGTCTCTACAGGTACTCTTTGAGCCTAGTCGCCAGTTTGACAGTCATGCCGGGGACGGCGGCCAGTTCTTCGACGGGGGCCTCGCGGACGCCTCTTACGGAGCCGAACTTGCGGAGTAGGAGGCCGCGGCGCTTGGGGCCGATGCCGGGGACGCCGTCAATGGCCGATACAACCGCGCTCTTGGAGCGCCGCTGGCGGTGGTATGTGATTGCAAAGCGGTGGGCTTCGTCTCGCGCCCGCTGTACCAGGAACAGGGCCTGAGAGGTTTGTGGCAGCACGATGGGCTCAGGCATCTGAGGCACGAACAGCTCCTCGTTCTCTTTAGCCAGGCTGGCGAGCGAAATCCATTCTACCCCTAGTTCCAGGAGGACCTGCAGAGCGGCTCCCAGGTGACCCTTGCCGCCGTCTATTAGGACAAGATCGGGTACGATCTGCCAGGTATCTTCTGAGGCCTTGCCGCCGCCCTCCGAAGATGTTTCGTTTTCTTTGGCGATGCGCTTGAACCGACGCGTCAGGACCTCCCGCATCATGGAGTAGTCGTCGATGCCCTCGACCGACTTGACCTTGAATCGTCGGTAGTGGCTGGTCTTTGGCTTGCCATTCTCGAAAACGACCATGCTGCCGACGGAGTTCGTGCCCTGAATGTTGGAGATGTCGTAGCACTCGATGCGTTGCGGGGGTTTCGGCAGGTTCAGCGCCTCTTGCAGTTCGGTCACGGCCGCTTCCATGTCGCCGCGCTCATCTTGCCTGACGCGTAGCTGCTCCAGCCCTTCGACGGCGTTCTCGGCGACCATCTCCACCAGCTTGCGTTTCTCGCCTCTCTGGGGCACG
Source organism: uncultured Chloroflexota bacterium (assembly GCA_913030785.1). Classification (GTDB taxonomy): domain Bacteria; phylum Chloroflexota; class Dehalococcoidia; order Lucifugimonadales; family CAJWER01; genus CAJWER01. The sequence goes on from CAJWER010000095.1 coordinate 3,374, forward strand.
TAGACCTTCACCTTGCCCTGCCGCTTCTGCTCGAGCCACGGGCCGATGGCGTCCATGTCGTTGAGTGGGTGCTGTAAAAGGATCCGTGGAGGGACGTAGGGGCTGGCGTTATAGAACTGCTCGACGAAAGCGGAAAGGATTCCACCAGGTGTGTTGTCTTCAGTCCCCGCCATGATGAAGTTGTCTCGGCCCACCACCTTTCCCTGTCGCACGAAAAACACTTCTACCCAGGCCTCTGTGTACGCCGGCGCCATGGCGATGACATCGGCATTTTCGGAGGTCAGGTGCAGTACCTTCTGGCCTTCGTTGACCTTCTCGATGGCGCGGTACTGGTCGCGCAGGATAGAGGCGCGCTCGAACTCAAGCGCCTCGGCTGCCTGCCGCATGCGCTTCGCGATATCTCGCTCTACGGCGGAGGTCTTGCCCTCCAGGAACATCACCACCTGATCAATGACCTCGGCATACTGGTTCTGGTCTACCGCGCCTATGCAGGGCCCGATACAGCGGTGGATGTAGAAGTCCAGGCAGGGACGCGGATCGTTGCCGGTGATGACCTTGGTACAGGAGCGGTATGGGAATAGCTTTTTCAGCAGGGCTAGCGTCCTGCGGACCGAGTAGGCGCTTGCGAACGGGCCGAAGTACTTGGCGCCATCGTCGGTGACCTTGCGTGTGATGTATACCTGAGGGAAGGCTTCGGTGGTGTCAATCTTGATGAATGGGTAGCTCTTGTCGTCTTTGAGGCGAACGTTGTAGGGGGGCTTGTGCTCCTTGATCAGGTTGCACTCGAGGATGAGCGCCTCTGACTCGGACTCCGTCAGGATGAACTCGAAGTCGAAGACCCTGGCCACCATGTTGCGGACCTTGCGTTCGTGGCGCGCACCGGCGGTGAAGTAGGAGCGAAGCCTGTGGCGGAGGCTGGCGGCCTTGCCGACGTACAGGATGTCGCCGTTGGCGTTCCGCATGATGTAGACACCGGGCTTCGTGGGGGTAGCCCTGAGGCGCTGCGAGAAGTCCTGTTTTTTGGCGGCGGTGGTGGCCATGTTCAGGGGAGTGCGCCGAATGCCATAATTGCGGTGGTCCCACGCCACAGTTTGGCGCGGGAACATAGTAGCAAGCTCATCAAGATAGGTATCCTGACAGGCCCCATTTCAGCTACTGGATACTAACCCAGTACGAAGGAGAGGGCGATGATGATGACGAAGATGCCACTTGCAATAACGCCGATTTGGCGAATCTCGGAGCCCATGTGCTGATAGGTCCCGACCTCTTCAACGGCGGCTTGTCTCGCCCTGCGCGTAAGCCTGGGCGTTCTCTCGGTCTGAGGGGTGTAGGAAGTTGAAGATGCAGAGGATGCGGTTGTAACTACCGGGGTGCCGTCCTTCTCGTCCAGCTTGCGCGTTGTAGGCGCTACCTGGAACTGATGCGACGCTCCCTTACCACGCTTTTTATTGTCTCTAAGACTGGCCTGCCTTGCGGCAGTCTTTTTACCCTTGCTCGGCATATCTGTCCTCCAGGGTTATATGGTCGCATACATCGTGGGTTCCTGCCAGCGCTGCGGGCGCCATTTGGGGGCAGTCAGTGAGTTTGTCCATGGGGTTGGCCACTCTGCTGGGCATGTTTCAAGGGGTCGTTAGGCTCTCGGATGAGATTTGTCGTATTCCAGGCGAACGTGTTCGCTGGTGAGGTGGGTGTAGACCTGGGTTGTGGTTATACTTGCGTGGCCGAGCAGTTCCTGGACGTGCCGGAGCGGCGCTCCCCCTCGCAGGAGGTGCGTGGCGAAGGAGTGGCGCAACGTATGGGGCGAGAGTTTTGAGTATATACCGGCCTGGGCCGCCAGCCTTCGCAGTATCAGCCAGAAGCCCTGGCGTGTCAGGCGATCACCACGTCGATTGAGGAACAGGGCGCGACCGGACGCTTTGGTTGCCAACATGGGCCTAGCCTCAGCCATATAGTGGGTTGTCGCGGTTGCGGCTGTCTCATGAAGTGGCACGAGCCTCTCCTTGGAGCCCTTGCCGAAGCACCGCACGAATCCTTCTGCGACATCCACGTCTCCAATATCCAGCGCAACCAGCTCGCTGATGCGCATGCCGGTGGCGTAGAGCAGCTCGATCATGGTGTGATCGCGTAACGTATCGGGCGAGTCGTCTTTAGGCCCCGCTAGCAATCTATCTATTTCGTCCATTGCGAGGGCCTTGGGAAGCGAGCGGCCTACCTTCGGCGAGCGGACATGGCGGGACGGGTCTTCTTCGATCTCTCCCTCGTCTACGAGGAACGCGAAGAAGGACCTGGCCGATGCGACCTTGCGGGCCCGGGTGGTGTCGGCATAGCCGCGTTCTTGCAGTTCCAGAACATAGGCGGCTATGGAGTCGGGTTCGGTGCATCCCCAGTCGATGGCGTCGCCGGTACTCTTGGAGAGGTACTCGGCGAGCTGTGTCAGGTCGTTGCGGTACGCGGATAATGTGTTGGCCGACACGCCGCGCTCCACGGCCATGTGGTCCAGAAAATTCGAAATACTAATGTCCATTTGGCGGCTCTCCATCGTACTCTTGTTCGAGCGTACCACCGGCCCCATTATCGAGGGTAGGGGGCATTTGGTGCCGTGGGGGCCAATGTCGAGTCTCAGGTTGGCATTATGATTCGACGAATGTGCTCGTTGTGTGGCGATTACTCAAGGGGCGCTAAAGGGCGTGTGGCGAGGAGATGTGCCGTATGTTGTGTACAACGGTGGCCACGAAGTACGATTCGGGCGCTCTTGCGCCCCACCATTACGGGAAACCTGGAACTGGTACTGGTAGTCCTGGCAGACCTATCCCTTGACACTCCCCCCCGTGCGTCCGTAGAATTCGGCCTGATCTCTGAGGTATAGCTGGCATGATTGAAGTAGACATAAGCTCGTTCATATTCGACGCGGACTTCGTGTCCTCGGTAACCGTGAGTTGGCACGGCTTTTTCAGCTTTGTGGCGGTGCTGACGGCAGTGCTCCTAGTCGGTCGTTGGGCGCCCCTCTACCAATTGGACCCCGACGATGTGCTCTCCGTTGCCGTTTGGGCGATCATCGGCGGTGTAATCGGCGCGCGTGTCGTCCACGTCATTGACACGTGGGATGCGATCTACACCGCAAACCCGCTGCGGATTCTTTATATATGGAAGGGTGGCATCGCGGTATGGGGGGCCATCCTGGGCGGGTTTATAGGCGGGTCCGCCTATGCGTGGCTGGGGAATTATTGGGAGCGCAGGAAGCACCCAGACGGCGAGGCTCCCCCTTCAAAGTTTCCGGTTGGGACTTTGGCGGACCTTACTGCGCCGGCGCTACTGTTCGTCCAGTCGATTGGCAGGGTAGGCGATATCATCAATGGCGAGCACTGCGCGAGGGCGACCGAGCAGTTTTTCGGGTTCCAGTGGGTTCACCCTGAGACTGCGGCTCGTATCTGCGCTAATGGATTCACCAATGCCGCCCATCCAGTGATCGTCCTCGAGATGGCCTGGAATATGTTGGCGCTGGCGGTGATCTGGCAGCTCCGCGGTCGGCTGAAGCCGGCTGGCATGATTTTTGCACTTTACATCGCCCTGTATTCGATCGGGCGCTTCGGAGTCTCGTTCCTACGGGAGGACCGTATCTGGGCGCTGGGCATGCAGGAGGCGCACTACATTGCGCTGCTGATGCTGGCTATCACGATACCTTTGCTGGCTTTCAAGGCGAGGCTTACCGAGCGCGCCGAGGAGAAACCGGCGGTCTTCGAGCGTGGGACCCGTGCCGACCGTCGCCGCCGCCAACGCAAAGCTTAGTGCTGGTACTGCGCACGCTTAGTGCGGCCGGGTATGGGCAATTCCTATCGGCTCAGCGCCTTTGCGCACCCCTTGAAGCTTGAGCCAGGGACGAGGGATGACGTCGGCACCAGTCGCCCACACCCTTTTCAGTCCCATGCACCCCTTCCGTCGCTACTAGCGAGCGGGGCGTAGATCCAGCAAGGTTAGCTGCAGGGTAGAGCGGCCCCCCCACTCGTCGAGGCCCGGTGTGTAGACCAGGTCCAGATGGTCGCCGATGGCCACGGGCCGGTCACCCATTCGGAAGCCGATGACCTCCCACATTCTACGATCATGGACCACGCTCATCTTCAGGTGGTCTCGTTGTTTTCCGACTCTCCTGGTCTTGGCGGCCACCACATTTTTCGTCAGGAAGACTGGGTCCGGGTTGCCCTTGCCGAAGGGTGAGAGGGAGTCGATGAAGGCGAAGTAGGCCTTGTCGAGTGACGCGGGCGCTATCTCGCCGTCGATCTCGATTGAGGGGCCTGTTGGGGTATTGCCATTAGAGTTCAGGGGCAGACTCGCGAGGTGTTCCTTGACCTGTGGTAGATCAGACGTTGCCACGACGAAGCCAGCTGCCATTGGGTGGCCTCCGTGGCGCTGCAGAACCTCCTGAACGCCTGTGAGGGCGTCCACGGCGTTAAACCCAGCGATGCTTCGCATGCTGGCCCTGGTGAGCCGCTCCCCCGGGGATAGTGCTACAACCGGACGGTTGTAGGTTTCCGCCAGGCTTCCCGCGACCAGGCCGAGGATGCCTGGTATCCAGTCCGCGTGTTCGACGACGATTACCGACGGCGGGCCTCCAATCATGGATTCGACTTGATAAGTAGCCTGTTCCACCGCTTTGCGCGAAATGAGACGTCTGGCATCGTTGTGTCGTTCCAGTTCGTCTGCGATCGGCTCCGCCTCTTCGATGGTTCGAGCGGTCAGGAGACTGAGGCTGACGGCGGGGCTGGCGAGGCGTCCGGCGGCGTTGAGCCTCGGGATGAGTGAGAACGAAAGCGACTCGGAGTCGATCTGTCCCAACTTTAGCCCCGCACGAGCTATTAGGGCTTTCAGCCCCGGATTTGTGGTGCGGTTCAGGTTCTCGATACCCTTTTTCACCAGGTATCGATTTTCGCCCTGCAGCGGACCCACGTCGGCGATGGTGCCGATGGCCGCAAGTTCCATCAGATGTTCAGGCGTCCCTTTGCCCAGGAAGCGCCACAAGGCTTCGACCAGCTTGTAGGACAGTCCTGCGCCGGTAAGCTCCCCGTACGGATATCTTGAGTTTTTTCGAGACGGGTTGACCAGTGCGATCGCGGGTGGCTGAATCGGGGGAAGGACATGGTGGTCGGTGACGATGGTGTCGATGCCCAGAGCCGACGCTAGCTCTATCTCTTCGACGTTGCTGGAGCCGCAGTCGACCGTGATCATCAGTGAGATGCCCTGGCCTCTCAGTGATCCGATTGCCAGAGGATTCAGCCCGTGCCCCTCATCGGTGCGGTCGGGCAGGTAGGGGATCGCGGTGGCGCCAAGCTCTTCAAGGGCTTTGACCAGGAGGGCAGTGGCAGTGAGCCCGTCCGTGTCGAAGTCTCCAAAGACGCCGATGATTTCGCCACCCTGGACAGCGTCTGCGAGCCGGGCTACGGCCGCTTCCATGTCCGGGAGCAGAAAGGGATCGTGGGAGTCGCGTTCGTCTGGTGACAGGAAGGCCTGGGCCGCGTCCCTATCCCGGATGCCGCGGTTGTACAGGAGGCGAGCCGGGACAGGCGGCAGCCCGATACTGCGTGCGAAATCGTCCGGTGGCGGTGTGTGTGTGTTCCAGGTGGGTGCGGGCATCAGCAGCCACGCCGTGGGTGGCGTGGCTCATCCGCGCCGGTGCTAAACGGCACCGTCTTGGGGTTTCCTGAATACCAGGCTGGAGTTGTGGCCGCCGAAGCCGAACGAGTTTGTCATCACGGTTTCGGCGGAAATGCTTTTGGCGGCGTTGGCTGTGTAATCGAGGTCACAGTCGGCGTCGGGTACGTCGAGATTAATGGTAGGCGGTACCTGTCCACTCTCGATGACCAGCGTGCTGATCGCTGCTTCAAGGGAGCCGCTAGCGCCGAGCAGATGGCCTGTCATGGACTTGGTCGAACTTATGGCTACGGTGCGGGCGTGGTCTCCGAAGACGCTCTTCATCGCCATCGTTTCGTTCTTGTCGTTGAGGACGGTGGACGTGCCGTGGGCGTTGATGTAGTCGATATCGTTGGGTGCGATTCCAGCATCTGCCAGTGCGATATTCATGGCCCTGGCGCCGCCCTCGCCTTCAGGCGCGGGCTGTGTGATGTGGTAGGCATCCGCGGTGGCGCCGTAGCCGGTCAATTCCGCGATAGGGGTTGCGCCCCGGTCGATGGCGGACTCCATGGTCTCCAGGACGAGCACAGCGCCGCCCTCGCCCATAACGAAGCCGTCGCGTTTAGCATCGAATGGTCGCGAGGCCTTTTGAGGATCGCTGTTGTGCTTTGAGAGAGCCTTGCAGGAGTTGAATCCAGCGATGCCTATTGGGCATATCGCCGCTTCGCAGCCGCCAGCCAGAGCTATATCGGCCCTACCAGAGCGGATCAGGTCCAGGGCGACCCCAATGGCATCTGCGCCGCTGGAGCAGGCTGAGACCGTTGCGAAGTTGGGCCCCTTTGCGCCGAGTAACATCGAGATCTGCCCTGATGCCATGTCAGGCAACATCATTGGAACGAGGAATGGGCTGACTCGGGAGGGACCCTTTTCGTTGAGGACCCCAACTTGCTCCGACATCGTGATGATGCCGCCGATGCCGCTCGACACAATGACGGCGATCCTCTCCGCGTTCTCAGGAGTGATCTTGAGCCCGGCATGCTCGACGGCTTCGAGTGTAGCAGCTACCCCTAGTTGCACGTAGCGGTCCATACGGCGGGCTTGCTTCCGCCCGACGTAGTTGGTTGCGTCGAATCCGTCTGCCTCGCCGGCGATGGTTGTCTCGAACCCCTCTGCGTCGAAGGAGGAGATGTAGCCGATGCCTGA
>CAJWER010000096.1 GCA_913030785.1 uncultured Chloroflexota bacterium
CGGACGGCACCGTCTTTTGGAGCGACTGTTCCGGCAGGCTGCGCCGGTACGATGGTGACACAGGCATCGTAACCACCGCCGCCGGAGGCACGAGCATTCACGATGGCCCCTCGACAGAGGCGTTCCTGGCATGCCCGTCCGGGCTGGACATCGGGCCGGACGGCCAGGTGTACTTCGCCGACATGCAACACGACCGAGTCCGAGCCCTCGACATGGAGGCGGGGACGATCCGCACCGTGGCAGGGAGCGGCGCTCGTGCCTTAGGGGGAGACAACGGTCCGGCGCTAGACGCCGGGCTGTACAGTCCCCACGACGTTTCGGTCGACTCCCAAGGCCAGGTCGTCGTAGCCGACACTCATTCCGCGAGCGTCCGGCGTGTAGATAAAGACGGAACGATTCAGGCCATTGGCGGTGTCGGTTTGGCGGGAGACAACGGTGATGGGGGACCGGCCATCTCCGCCGCTTTTACCCGAGTAGAAGCTGTGGCTCACGCGCCTAACGACGACGTCTATGTTGGCGATGCGACGGGCCGTATCAGGAAGATCGATGCGATCACGGGCATCGTGGCAACTATCGTGGGGACAGGGATCCACGGGTACTCGGGAGACGGTGGTCCGGCGACAGAGGCGCGAATAGGCGCGCCCAGCGCGATCCGGTTGGACGGTAATCAGAATTTGTACTTCGCCGACAGAGATTTCCACGTGGTCCGCAAGGTAGATACGTCCGGCATTATCTCCACGATGATCGGGACCGGCGAGGCCGGATTTTCCCCCGACGACACGCGTGCCACTGAGGCGATGCTGCACAAGCCCTTGGGCCTGGAGGTTCTCAGTAATGGAGAGGTTTTCGTCGCCGACTCTCGCAACAACAGGGTTCGGCGAATCGACGGCGACGGCAGATTGGACACGGTTGCAGGCGGCGACGAGGCGGGGGACGCCGGAGACGGAGGTTTGGCTACGGATGCACGTCTCAACGAGCCCCATGGCCTGCGTATCTACGGGAATGACATCCTGTTGATCAGCGACTACTACAACAATCGGATAAAGGCGATCAAGCTGGGTTTGACCTAGACAGAGGCGAAGAGGGAGGGTCTGTGACCCGCCTCTTGAGGGTGACACACCATGAACGGCGTTCGTGTACCAGTTGGCCACACAGCAGCCCACAGGTGCAGACCGCCTATGCTCCCTAGGCTAGCTCTTTGTACCTCGCGTAGGTCATGCCCGGCCGTCGCATCAACTCCTGCCCGCCCTGCTCACGCTCACTAACCTCGCGGGCCTTGGCGAGGACCGCTTCCAGATCAGACTCACGGGGAATCTTGGTAGCGCCATCTCCGTCGGCTACCAACACATCTCCCGGATTGATGCGCAAGCCTCCGACGCTGATCGACCTGTTTACAGAAAGCAGGTTGAATACGCCGTGGCCGGGTACCACCCCGGAGCCCCAAATCGGTAGGCCGACTCCCTCGATGCCAGCCAAGTCGCGGACGGAGCCCTCGACGACTGCGCCGGTGACGCCACAGAGCCTGTGGACGGCGGCCATGCCGTCGCCAAAACAGGCCCCACGACCCGGAAACGGATCGACGTCCTTCATGACCGCGACGATGGGACCCGGAGTAGCGTCGAGGGTGTCATAGTATTCGCCCCACGGGATGGCCACGGAGTCTGGATCCAGGGGGGTCACCTCCGTGGTGACGACGGTGCCCACCGCGCGTCCGAGGCTTGGAAGCAACGAGCGAATCTCGGGGCCTGTGTAGATGATAGGGATTCCTCCTTTGCCCTCCAGCTCTGCCCCGCCCTGACTAGCCCCCATGTCCTCGATGACCGCGTTAAAGATCGTAGCGGAGTCGAACTCCTTCAGCGCCTCGAATATGTCGCTAGAATTCCCCATTGTGCGTTCTCCCGTGTTGGCTTTGCATCGGCCTTTAAGAACCTCTACGATCACGTTTGCGGCGGATTATATCCTTGTACCCAATTCGATTCAATCCTGTCCTCTTGTGATACAATTTGCCCTGTTGTCAGCAAGACCACCTCGGAGGCTAGAAACCCCAAAATGACATCCAACATCGTGCTCTCTAACAAGGAATTCAAGGTTGTGGGCAAACGCCCCATCCGTCACGATGGCTACGACAAAGTCACAGGCAAGGCGCTGTACGGCGCAGACATCAGCCCGCCCGGACTTCTGCATGGAATGATCGTTCGGAGTCCGCACGCCCATGCGCGGATCGTCTCCGTCGACACCAGCAAGGCCGAGGCTCACCCGGAAGTCCGGGCAGTTGCCACATCGGCAGACCTGGTGGACACGGATTCCACAGTGCTCGGGGATCGTCAGGCAAGCAACAAAATTCTTGCCAAGGACAAGGTGCTCTACAAGGGCCACGCAGTGGCGGCTGTGGCGGCGACGAGCCTCCACGCAGCGGAAGAGGCATCGGCCCTGATCGATGTCGAGTACGAGGTGCTGCCACTCGTTAATGACATCGAAGAGGCGATCAAGCCGGGCGCTCCCCAACTCCACGACGAGTACGAGAACAACATTGCAGACCATCTGCAACTCAAACTCGGAGACGTCGAGGTCGGGTTCGGTCAGGCCGACCTGATCGTCGAGCGCGAGTTCCGCACGAAGATGGTTCACCAGGGCTACATCGAGCCCCACTCCGCAACGGCATGGTGGACTCCTCAGGACCAAATCACCCTCTGGTGCAGTTCCCAGGGGCATTTCCAGATCGGCGAAAACACAGCAAAAATGGTGGGAGTGCCTGCGTCACATATCAGGGTAATCCCAATGGAGATCGGCGGCGGGTTTGGTGGGAAGACCACCGTCTACCTGGAGCCCGTCGTGGTCGTTCTGTCGCACAAGTCGGGCCTGCCTGTGAAGATCACGATGAGCCGGGCGGACGTTATGGAGGCGACTGGCCCGACATCCGGCACCTATATCAAGCTGAAGATGGGCGTCACCAACAATGGGCGGATCACTGCCGCCGAGACCAAGATGTACTACGAAGCCGGTGCGTATCCCGGTTCGGCAGTCGGCGCGGGCGCTCAGTGCATGCTGTCCCCCTACGACATTCCGCATGTACTGGTCGATGGCTACGACGTGGTAGACAACATGCCCAAGACGGCCGCCTACCGCGCACCTGGAGCGCCTGCTGCAGCCTACGCAGCCGAACAGGTCATTGACGAGATTTGCGAAAAACTCTCGATGGATCCGCTAGAGATGCGGATTTTGAACGGCGCGAAAGAAGGCACCAGGCGAGCCAATGGCGTCGTAAATCCCGTTATCGGCGCGATCGAAACTGCTGAGGCAGCCAAGGCCCATGACCATTACAAAGCTCCTCTGGAAGGACCGAATCGCGGCCGTGGCGTCGCATCCGGGTTCTGGATCAATGGTTCCGGCCCAGCATGCGCGACTGCCAACGTTAGGTACGATGGCTCAGTAAGTCTGACTATCGGCTCGATGGACATCGGCGGCACCAGACCGGGAGCGGCCCAGCAGTTCGCAGAGGTTCTCGGCATTGATGTCGAGACCGTCAATCCTCAGGTGGGCGACACCGAGACCATTGGTTACACATCGATGACTGGCGGTAGTGGAGCGGCCTTCAAGACTGGTTGGGCCTGCTACGAGGCTGCCCAGGACGTCAAGCGACAGATGACCGCACGTGCCGCACTTCTTTGGGACCAGCCAGTCGATGAGATCGAGCTCGTCGATGGTGTCTTCCAGCATACTTCGGACCCTGAACTTAAGATAACGTTCGCCGAGCTTGCCGGGGAGCTGACCGCAACAGGCGGGCCGGTCGTAGGCAGCGCCAACATGGACCCGCAGGGCGCCGGTAGCGCCTTTGCCACCCACATCGTCGATGTCGAGGTCGATCCCGAGACAGGCAAGGTCACCATCCTGCGATTCACCGCAATCCAGGATGTCGGCAAGGCAATCCACCCGAGCTACGTCGAGGGCCAGATGCAAGGAGGAGCAGTCCAAGGTATTGGCTGGGCTCTCAACGAAGAGTACTACATGGGTGAAGATGGCAGTATGAAGAATGCCACCCTTCTGGACTACCGCATGCCGACATCCCTCGATCTGCCGATGATCGATACCGTCATCGTCGAGGTGGCCAACCCCGAGCACCCATTCGGAGTTCGTGGAGTGGGCGAGGTATGCATCGTGCCGCCGTTAGCTGCGGTGGCAAATGCAGTGCGGCAGGCCATTGGTGTGCGCATGAACGAACTGCCAATGAGCCCAGCTGCGGTCACCAGGGCAATCCAGTCCAAGAACGGCGGCTAGCGGGGCGGATCGTTAGAGAACACACGAGGGGGGCGGGTCTGTGACCCGCCCCTTTTATTTTGGGGGTGGGTTAGCTATCGATCACGGGCGTCGTGATCGTACCGGCCAGCAATTTGTCCTCCGCTGTCTACGACCAGAGCATAGGGGAACTTTACCGTCGTAGTGCAAGCATGGCCGGGAGCTGCCAGCACCAAATCTCCCACCGCGAGAGTCTCGCCATTGAGCCTCAATACCCCGTGCTCCTCGCTTTGAGCAGTCAACTCGGCTGCCGGATACCCGACGAGTTTGAAGCGGTGCTTCATCGGTTGGTCTGGAGAGCAGGTTTTCGATCCGAGGTCAGTGGTCACCGTGTCCATGCCGGGGTCACTGTCGATCACTTGTCCCAGTACGACAGCGGCCACCTTGAAATCCAGCTCAGGAATCGTCGCATTGCGGGAATCCCAGTACACCCACGTTCCAGGTGTTACCCGGACCTTGTTCGCGTCCTCACCCAAGTACAGGTGGAACGACCAAGAACCACCAGCCAAGTTGTCGTCAGCCGCGATACCGTGGCGCTCAGCGACCTCCCACACTTCGTGCATGTATCCGATGCTCGTATCCACAAGGGCCTGGCGCTCTGCCTCATCGGGCTTATAGAGCGTGTGGCCGTCAAAGACGTGGACGCCGAGGGCTCGCAGTCCCGGAGTCTGCGCGGCTTGGACGTAGATTTCACCTGCCTCTGCACCAGGCTGAGCCCCAGTTCGTCGCATACCTGTGTCCAGGTCAAGATAGACGCCCAGTTCCAAACCGGATGCCACCATAGACTCTGATAGGCCGGCGAGATGATCAGGGGTACTGACGATGGCCTTTACTTCTATCTTGGGGAATTTTTGCATCAGCGAAACGAGACGCTCGCGCTTCCTGGGGTGCAGCATCGGGTACGCGATTACAATCTCGTCGACGTTCGCGTCGGCCAGCATCTCCGCTTCTCTCAAGGTAGCGCACTTGTAGGATCGTATGCCGGCGGCTATCTGCAGGTTCAGTACGTCGGTTGACTTGTGTGTCTTGGCGTGGGCCACGAGACGGTCTACCGAGCCGCAGACGCGCAGAACCTCGCCAATGTTGTGCTGGACCATATCCTCGTAAACGAGGAATGCAGGCGTATCGATGGCCTCCGGGTCGTCAAGTAGATATCCGTCGATTTCCATGGGGCGCTCCTGAAGGGGGTTTGGGGTTGTGCTTGGGGGCGGGGCGCAATTGACGGCGGAGAGTATAGCAACGGCGCTATGCTCAGTCAATCAACGCCGGGCCACTGTTCCCGACTCCTGGAATGTGGTTAGATTGGGCTCGCGCTACACGGGAGACAAACGTTTTGCACGTCGGAACTCAAGATCCCCCACAGGATGATAGCGACCTCAAGCTGCTCCCGCAGCTCGGGGTCAAGAACATCTGCGCGAGCCCTCCGGAGCCGTGGCGTGAGTGGGACGTGGACCTGCTTACCGGCTTCCGTGAAAAAATCGAAACCCACGGCCTTTCGCTAGACATCATAGAACTTCCGCTGGAGTCGCGTCCGATCGCCGAGAACGGTGCCCCCCACGTGTTCCTCGGTCCCAGTGATGAGCGGGACCGCGAGATCGATCAGATTTGCGAGCTAATTCGTCGCATGTCGCTTGCTGGCATCCCCGCCGGCAAGTACAACGTCACCATCCTTGGCATTCTCCGAACTGAGTCGACGTACGGACGTGGAGGCGCCAAGCTATCAACCTTCCGCTACGCTGAATTGGACCAGACGCTGCCCGACGTGGCGGATGCGCCTGCAGAGGTGATGTGGGAACGCATAGACCATTTCCTGAAGATAGTCGTGCCTGTCGCGGAGGAGTATAAGGTACGGCTGGCGTGCCATCCGCAGGACCCAGGCATTGGCGACCAAACATATCGAGGGGTCGCTCGGGTGCTCGGGACGGTAGACGGGCTCAAGAGGTTCGTAGACATGCATGCAAGTCCCTACCATGGCTTGAATTTCTGTCAGGGCACCGTCTCCGAGATGCTTGATAATCCGGGCGAAGAAATATACGACATCATTCGCTATTTCGGTGAGCGCGATAAGATATTTAACGTCCACTATCGCAATATCAAGGGCGGGTCGCTCGATTTTGTCGAGGTGTTCCCCGACGAGGGTGACGTGGACATGCTACGAGCACTGAGGATGTATCGTGATACCGGCTACAAGTATATGATCATGCCGGATCACACGCCGCAGGTAGTCGGACCGGGGGCGCGCCGAACCGGCTTCGCATATTGCTATGGCTACATCAACGCGCTACTTCAGGTCATCGAAGCCGAAGATAGATCCAAACTACGAGCAAACTAGGCCCAGCACTATATCAGGAGGAGACACGGAATGGGATTCACAACAAGACCGGTAATCATGGGCAGAAGAGGTGTCGTGACTGCCGGGCATTACCTGTCAGCAGAAGCGGGCATGCGGATAATGACGCAGGGTGGTAACGCCATCGACGCCGCTGCTGCGATGTGCATATGCGTGAACCTGCTGGAGCCGCAGTCCAATGGCATCGGCGGCGAGGTACCGACTCTCGTCTACTCTGCGAAAGAGGGCAAGACCTACGCTGTCTCCGGCATGGGCTGGTCACCGAAGGACCTCACTATCGATTGGTGCCGTGACAATGGCGTAGACATGATCCCAGGCGACGGCTACCTACCGGCCTGTGCTCCGGCTGTTGTAGGGACCTGGGCCGAGGCCCTCGCCAGGTTTGGCACTATGTCCTACTCCCAGGTGCTTGCGCCCGCTATTGAACTGGCCGAGGGTGGGTTTCCAATGTACGAAAGCCTGCACAATGCGCTTGTAGGCAATCAAGAAAAATTCACCGAGCAGTACCCGACCAGCGGTGATGTCTATTTGCCAGGTGGACGCGTGCCGGAGGTCGGCGAACTGTTTCGGAACATCGACTTCGCCAATACGCTGAAGACCATGTGTGCCGCGGAGGAGTCCGCGAAACACATGGGCCGTGTAGCTGGTATTGAGGCGGCCAGAGACGCCTTTTACAAGGGTGAGATCGCCGAAAAGATCGCCAAGTTCATATCCACACACGCTGTGACAGACGAGACAGGGGCGACGCGCACGGCGCTGCTTTCCTACGACGACATCGCCGAGTGGCGCGCCACCGTCGAGGAGCCGGTCTCCTACAACTACAAGGGGCTGGATGTCCACAAGTGCCCGACATGGACTCAGGGCCCGACCTTTGTGCAGCACCTGGCCCTGCTGGACGGCATCGACCTCAAGTCGATGGGTCACAACACCGGGGAGTACCTGCACACCTGGATCGAGACGTGCAAGCTGGCCTTCGCCGACCGCGAGGCCTACTACGGCGACCCGGCCTTCGACGACGTGCCCTTCGACACGTTGCTGTCCAAGGAGTATAACGAGGCACGTCGTGGGCTCATCGGAGCTTCAGCATCGATGGATTTGAGGCCGGGCGATGTTGGCAACGGCATCCCCGAATACGCGCTCAGGGACATCGGAGAGGACAACCGGCTGGCCCTAGGCATGGAGGCAGGCGTGATCGGCGCCGGGCAGGGCCACCACCTTGGAGATACGACTCACCTCGACGCCGTAGACATTGAGGGCAACATGGTAGCCGCAACGCCCTCGGGCGGTTGGATCGGTACATCGCCGCTTATCTCGGGTCTCGGTTTCCCGGTCGGTACACGTGGTCAGATGTTCTATCTGAACCCGGAGCGGCCAAACGCACTCCAACCGCGCAAGAGGCCCAGAGCGACGCTGACACCAACGATGGTGACCCGCAACGGCAGGCCGTGGATGGCGTTCGGCACACCAGGCGGCGACGGCCAGGAGCAGTGGACGGTGCAATTCTTCCTGAACTACGTCGAGTTCGGCATGAACATCCAGGAGGCTTTGGACGCCCCTACCCTGGTCACTACACACTTCCCGTCGTCGTTCTACCCGAGGGAGTCCTACCCTGGGCGCGTAACGCTGGACCCGATGATTCCATCAGCCGCGGCCGACGAGCTGCGGCGACGAGGCCACGGCGTAGAGATGTGGCCCGAGCCGTACACCGGCGGCAAGGTGATGGGCATCCGCATCGACGAAGAGCGCGGCGTCATACATGGCGGTGCAGCCCCCAAGGGCAGCATAGGCTACGCCATAGGCTGGTAGGCGCCATGGGCGCGTTTGGGGTGCGGGGTGAGTGGCGTGCAAAAAGGCGCGGTGCCTTGACGGACATTCGATCGACGGCAAGCGGCGATCCCACTCTGTCATGCTGAGGAGGCTTCCGACGAAGCATCTGGGGTGCGGGCCGCGCGCTTCCATGACCGGAAAGGCGACCCAACGGCCCCAGACCTCTCTCGTCTCCGCTCAGCGTGACATTCGAGTCTGAGCTAGCGGTTCCAGGGGAACTCTAGGGTCGGGTTGTTGGCGTAGCGGCGCATGGTTAGGGTCAGATTGACGCCCGAGCCTGGGGCAAGCCTGATTATGTAGGAGGATGCGTCCACATCCAGAGTCCGACCGTTCGCGACCGCACTGGCGATTTGGTGCTCCCCGTATCCCCCGCCCTGCACTACCACTGTGCGCGATTCCACCTGGCTGATATTCACCAGCGTTACGTCCGTCTCGGTTGCGGACATGCGGGTCACCAGGGCGGCCACGTCCTCGGGTACGCCTGCGCGGCGGCCTTCGGGGTCGAAGTAGCGCACGCGGGCGTGCAGCGGGTAGCCTTCCCTTCCGGTCGGAAGCCCACCGAGCATCAGCTGAGTCAGTGATCCTGTCACCGCTGGGACGAGATGGTTCATGTCGTCGGACATTCTTGTGTCGGCTGAGGCTTTATCGCTCCGCACCTGCTCCATGCGCCAGCGGACCGCCTCTAGGTCGCGTTCGAGGGCCTCGGTCGCATAGCCCGGGTTCTCGCCTTCCAGATACTGGACCCACTCGTCGTCTCGTACACGCTCTCGGTCCGTCGCGACCATCGACCAGTAGTACACTGCGAGTGCCCCCTCGTCGAATGGCCTTTCTCTAAAGTCGTACCAGCCTTCATCACCATGCATTCTCGGGTATATGGTCCGTCCATCGACCGTCTTGGCATTTGCATTGACCGCCTGAATGACTCCTCGCCACGTATCCACGTAGCGCTGGTCTCCGGTCAGCAGCAGGCCGTTGCCGAATCCGTAGGGTACCCGGTTGAACATGAAGGGGCGATGCCTGATCGCCTTGTCTGCCGGGTCATATACTGAAAATCCCCAGCCGTAGACACCGCCATACCACTTTCCATCAGTCTCACCGCCAACCGTACCATCGAGTCCGATGTTGGTCGGGATGATAAACCCGTTATCCTCCATGCGTTGTCGCCAGGCACTGGTGTATTCCAGAACCCAGTCCTTGTAGCGAGCCTGACCCGTCAGCATATAAGCATTCATCGCTAGCGAGGTGGCGAGCATGTTTTGGGGGTGATCGCCAACAATGTCGTTGTAATCCTCGAAGTGCTCTACCATCTGCTGGTAGGTGTCTAAACCGGCAAAACCAAATATTCTCAAGCTGTTTGACGACGTGGTTGAAGTGCATGAAAAACCGCGCCTTGAGTCTTACATCAACAGAGGAAAAAAATATTGGCGAATAGAGATCGGGAAGGCAGTGGATGGCAAAAGGATACGACCAAGCCTTGGCAAGGATGAGACTTACGCTCGATCCGTTTATGCGGAGATCATAGAGAGACTTGGAAGCGGCGATATCAAAGGTATTGGATCAGCCGTGGAGGAACTAAAAGATTACGATTCCAAGGCAGCCAGAAGAAAGTTAAGAGCATTTAATGTTTCAAATTTTCTAAACCTACATTCT
>CAJWER010000097.1 GCA_913030785.1 uncultured Chloroflexota bacterium
CGGGTCAACATGAAGGAGGCCGACCTCTACTCTATCCGCTTCGTGTAGCTTCCGCGAGAGCGGTGACAGCGGACTCCGGGACATTTGCACGAGTGGACTGACTGGCGACTAGCCGCTTGCGTCCCTCGCCGTAGTACAATACGTGCTTGCGAATCTCCGCGCCGACTTACACTCACGCCCATTTGAACCAGAATATGACGTTGCCTGTCGCCATTTCAGCCAACAAACTGATCAAACGCTACGGTGACCTGGTCGCGGTAGACGGGATTGACTTCGAAATTTACCGGGGCGAGTGTTTCGGTTTCCTCGGTCCCAACGGCGCGGGCAAGACCTCTATTATGCGGATGATCTCCTGTGTTTCCCCGGTGGCGGGAGGGGAACTGCTCGTCGGAGGCAAGAGCGTCACTGAAGAGCCGCGTGCGGTCAAATCCATCCTCGGCGTGGTGTCGCAGGCCGACAGCCTCGATCCAGATCTCGATGTTTTTCAAAATCTCCTGGCATTTACGAGGTACTTCAACCTGCCGCGCAAGCTTGCCGAGGAGCGGATCTGGGAAGCTCTGGATCTTGTGGAACTCCGTGGCAAGGCGTCGGTAACCCCCGACCAGCTATCGGGGGGGATGCGTCGCAGGCTGCACATCGCCCGTGCGATGCTCCACGAGCCTGGCATACTGGTGCTGGATGAGCCCACGACAGGGCTGGACCCCCAGAGCCGCCATATGGTGTGGGAGAGGCTGATGTACCTCAAGACGCGCGGGATCACGATACTGCTCACCACCCATAACATGGAGGAGGCCGCTTACCTGTGCGACCGCCTCGTCGTGATGGACCACGGACGTATCCTGATCCAGGGCTCACCCCGAGACCTGGTTCGCGAGCATGCGGGCGAGCGGGTGGTCGAGGTGCGCGTTGGGATGGACCGCAAGGCGGGGCTGCTCGAGTCGCTGGAGGGCACAGGCCTCGCGTTTGAGGATGCGGGGGACTCGGTGTCCGTGTTCAGTGAAAACGGCGACTCGCGGCTTGATGGAGGGCTGCTCGACGACTACGAGGTTGTCAGGAGGCCCGCTAATCTGGAGGACGTTTTCTTGCGCCTCACGGGCCGGGGACTCAGGGACGAATAATGGTAGTGCAGGCCGTACAGCGCAGTGTTTGGTGGGGCGGCTTCCGGGTCTGGCAGCGCAACCGGGACGCCTTCTTGCGAAGCTGGAAGGTAGAGATCGGCGGCATCGCCGTCGAGCCCTTCATCATGCTCGTGGCCATCGGGTTTGGGCTCGGCGCGTTTATCCAGGACGTTGGCGACCGGCCGTATGCCGAGTTCCTAGCGCCAGGCCTAATCGCTAGTTACGCCATGTTCCATGCGACCTTCGACAGCACCTACGGCGCCTACCTGCGCATGTCGACCCACAATATCTACGAAGCAGTGTTGTTCACCCCGCTGCAGCCAGAAGACATCGTTGCCGGAGAGGTCATGTGGAGCGCAACCCGCGCCGCCGTATCGGGCACGGCTGTGCTCATCGTCGCGGTGAGTTTTGGGCTCATCACCTCGCCGTTCGCCATCCTTGCGATTCCCGCCGCCTACCTGATCGGGTTCTCCGTCGCCGCCATCGCCATGATCCTGACGGCCACCGCCACAACAATCGGCGCGATGAACAACTTCTTTACGCTGTTCGTCATGCCCATGTTCTACGTCAGTGGGGTATTCTTCCCCCTCGATCGACTCCCGGAGTGGGTGCAGAATGCATCCTGGATTTTGCCGCTGACCCCTGCCGCAGCCCTGGTTAGAGGCCTCGCAGAGGGTGACTTGACGTGGTGGATGGCGGTCTGGACGCTGGAACTGCTGGCCATCGCGTTGATAGCCCACAGGATTGCGGCCATGCTAATGCGACGCCGACTGGTCAAGTAGGTCCGGTAACCATTCTTGTTGGGGCGTTGTCGTCGCTGATATAATGATGCTTCGTTGGAATCCGCGTGCCTCAGGCGCGCAGGGGGCTGCCCCGGGGTCTGCAGATGGCTTTCCAGAGCAACGCTCAGACAATGCGCTCTAATACCCGGCGAGATCCTCCAGCCTACCGCCGCATCGTCGTAAAGGCCGGAACCACGCTTTTGACGGGTGGCAGCGATCGGCTCAACCTTCAGGTCATGGCGACCCTGGTAGAGCAGCTCGCCCTGCTTCGCCTCTCAGGGGTCGAGGCCATTCTTGTCTCGTCAGGGGCTGTGGCCGCAGGACGTCACGTCCTCGGGATCACCCGTGACGGCGACCCGGGCCACTTCAGGCAGGTGCTAGCCGCCGCCGGCCAGGGCCGCCTGATGCACGCCTACGAGCAGCTCTTCGACTGGCACGAGATCCCAGTGGCCCAGGCGTTGCTTTCCCGCAAAGACATCTCCGAGCGTCTCGGCTACCTGAACATCCGCAACACGCTGCTGACCCTAATGGAGCTGCGGGTTGTCCCAATCGTCAACGAAAACGACGTCGTCGCGGTTGATGAGCTCAAGGGAGACGTATTTGGTGACAACGACACCCTCTCCGCCATGGTGGCAAACCTGGTAGACGCCGATTTTCTGGTGATGCTGGGTCAGGTCGGCGGGTTGTTCACGGCAGACCCGAACATTGACAGCGAGGCGAAGCTGATCGAGACCGTCGAGACGCTCGACGAAGTCGCAGCCCTGGGCGGCGAGTCGTGGGACGGTCGCGGGCAGGGCGGCATGGCGACCAAGCTAGACGCAGCACGTCTTGCCACAGCTTCCGGTGTCAACGTCGCCATTGCCAGTGGCCTGGAGCCCGACGTACTCACACGGCTTGCAGGCGGCGAGCGTATCGGGACCTTCTTCCCATCCACCGCCAACAAGATGGAGAGTCGCAAGCGCTGGATGCTCAGTGGCCTGACGAACCACGGAGACATCGTTGTCGACGCCGGGGCATCGGACGTCATTCGCAGCCAGAGCCGCAGCCTGTTGCCCGCCGGGGTCCAAGAGGTTCGAGGCGGCTTTCAGCGAGGCGACATAGTTTCAATACTAGACTCGGATGGGAACCGTATCGCCGCTGGAATCACAAACTACGACTCGAAGGAACTCGACATGATCAAGGGCTCCCATTCGAGCCGCATAGAAGAGGTCCTGGGCCACGCTTATGGCGACGAGGTGGTCCACCGCAACAACATGGTGTCTCTTTAGTCCAGGGGGAATGCCAGTGATCGAGACAAATGTCGTGGATATTAAGGATATAGGCGCGCGTGCGCGGGTTGGTTCCCGGGCACTGGCCAAGGCGTCAACCCACGCCAAAAACGTGGCGCTCGGTTACATCGCCGACGCGCTGGTCGAGAACACGAATCGAATCGTCGAGGCCAACGAGAAGGACTACCGGGGAGCTAGTGACGCTGGTGCATCCAGCGCGATCCTCGACCGTCTATTGCTGGACGCCGAGCGCATTGAGGGGATGGCGGAGGGCGTGCGGGGCATTGCGGCGCTGCCGGACCCCATAGGCGAGACATTGGAGGGACGGGTCCTGCCAAACGGCCTGCGCATCGCGAAGCGGCGTGTGCCCCTCGGTGTTATCGGCACGATATACGAAAGCCGCCCGGACGTCACCATCGACATCGCTGCACTGTGCATGAAGTCGGGGAACGCCGTCATTCTGCGAGGGGGCAAGGAAGCGTTCAACTCGAACTCGCTGCTGGCGTCGCTGGTGAGAGACAAGATCGAAGAGGCGGGAATCCCCAGGGACGCCGTGCAGTTCATCGAGTCGACGGACCGGGCGCTGGTCGGACAGATGCTGGGAATGAAGGAGCACATCGATCTCATGATCCCGCGGGGCGGCGCGGCGCTCGTGCGCCGGGTGGGTGCCGAAGCGACCATGCCAGCCATCACCGGCGGGATCGGCGTATGCCACACCTATGTAGATCGCTCGGCAGATGTCGACATGGCGGTCGATATCGCGGTCAACGCGAAGATTTCGAGGCCCTACGTCTGCAACGCCCTGGACACGCTGCTGGTCGACTCAGCCATAGCGCCCGCTTTCCTGCCGAAGGTAGTCTCAAAGCTGGGGGAGGCCGGGGTAGAGTTGCACTGCGATGCCCGCGCCCTGAGCATCCTCGGCCCGGCGAGTGGGCCCGCCATCATCCCCGCAATCGACGACGACTGGGGGATGGAGTTCCTCTCGCTGACGGCGGC
This sequence comes from uncultured Chloroflexota bacterium, assembly GCA_913030785.1. Classification (GTDB taxonomy): domain Bacteria; phylum Chloroflexota; class Dehalococcoidia; order Lucifugimonadales; family CAJWER01; genus CAJWER01. The sequence goes on from CAJWER010000097.1 coordinate 4,165, forward strand.
CGTCAAGGTCGTCGATTCTCTGGACGAGGCGCTGGAACATATCGAGACGTATACGTCTGGTCACACTGAGGCTATCGTCACGGAGGACTACTCCTCAGCCAGCCGTTTCCAGGACGAGGTGGACGCCTCTGTCGTAATCGTCAACGCCAGCACTCGCTTCAATGACGGAGGCCAGTTCGGCATGGGCGCCGAGGTTGGCATCAGCACCGACAAGTTCCATGCTCGCGGTCCGTTGGGCCTAACCGAGCTCACGTCATACAAGTGGACGATGCAGGGCACGGGACAGATCCGCGAGTAGCCTGGCGAACGAGACGCAGCCTCACACGGACGCGCCCGAAACGTCAGACACATCTCAGGTGGTTAAACATGGCACAGTTCTTTTTTGAGCGAGAGGCGAGGACCGCGCAATCAGAGTGTTACACGGTCATGACCGAGGAGAGCGCCGTGGGGCGCGTCGATATCCACTTTGCGGACACCGTGGTACACGCCACGCTCAATGTCGCTGAGAGTATTACCACCGAGGAAATACAGGACCTGATCGACATCATCGACGAGCAGCTCATGGACTCCGTGGGGATCACGAGACAAGAGGTCATCGTCCACGTACACCAGGGACAGGACCTGGGCGTATTTAGCACGCGCAACTTCGAAGGGAACGGTGGTCACGAGCGGCTCGGCTGACTGCCGGGCGGGCCTGTGGATGCCAAAAGGAGAACACTCGTATGAGACTGACCGAGGGCCAGATAAAGTATTTCCAGGACTTTGGATTTCTAAGGTTCGACGGCCTGCTGTCGGACAGGATAGATGGCATCGTAGAAGGGTTCGAGCGTATCTGGCGCGATTATGGCGGTGGTCATGGCGGGCGCAGCCACGATCAGAAGCGCAGGTCCGCCCTATTGCCCTTTATCGATAGGGACGAATATATGAGCACCCTGATTGACGACGAGCGCATCGATGGCATCGCAGCCTCGATACTGGGCGATGACTACAACTACACGGCCAGCGACGGCAACTACTACGTCGGTGACACGCCGTGGCACTCTGACGGCTACGTCGATAAGAAGTACATGTCGGTGAAGATGGCATTCTACCTGGACCCCGTGGACCCTGAAACGGGATGTCTGCGCGTAATACCCGGCAGCCACAAGGTCGGCGATGTCTTCGCAGAATCACTGCATGTTGCAGCCACAAACTCCAAGTCGAACGTCATTGAGGACACGTGGGATATCCACGGCAGCCAGGTCCCCGCATTCGCCCTTCCCGTTAAGCCGGGCGACCTTCTGATGTTCAACCACGCGACGAAACACGCCTCGTTTGGTGGCGGCACACGGCGGCGGATGTTCACGATCAATCTACAGCGACGCCACCAAGACGAAGATTTGCAGTTGCTTCGGGACGAAGTTGCTGGCAACGCCCGGTTCTGGCACGACAAGGCCTACGGCGAGGTGATGATCGAGACGGCAAACCCGGCCAGGATGGTGCACTTGGAGCAGCGACTCGCCAACGACGACCACCTGCCCGAACTGGTCCGCAAGGCACGCGAAGAGATGGACGAACCCAGCCGCGGCTAGGGCGGCGCGCCGCCTTTGTGAGTGGTGTGGAACAGGGCATCAGTCGATGCCCTGTTCATGGCCCCACGAGCATGGGCTCGTGAGGGTGTCTCTCACTCAACAATTCACCCTGGGACTACACTACTGTCGTAGGTTCAGATTCCCGTTCGCCCTGAGCTCGTCGAATGGCAAATCACCAACGCGACACTCCCTCTTGCAGAGTGCAAGGCTATCCAGAGGAGACGGGTAGTGTTCGGCGGCCTGCTGGCGAACTATGCTCAGGTAGTATCGAGTCTGCGATGCGCAGCCAGTGCAGTCAGCACGGCCAGCACCGCCCCCAGAACCGCGAGGCCCCACGCAGTCATCCCTGGAATCGGCTCTGGAGTCGGTGCAGAGGGCGCCGTCGGTGTTGCCGTAGGCGTAGAGACGGCCGTCGCGGTGGGGGTGGGTGCGGAGGGCGCTCCTGTGACCGTGCAAGCTGACGTGGATGGCGCCGCAGGGATACCTGTTGGCGCAGTCAACGAGGGGATGGTTAGGTCGACCCGGAGTGAGCCGTCCACAAGGAAAACAGTCGACGGCTGGGCCGCCGCCTGAATCCCTGCCACGTAGAACACTATCTGGTCGCCTTCCGCACCCCCTTCGACCGCCTCGGTAGCCGAGTCGTCACCACATATCTGGAACGCTGCGGAGGTGCCATAGTTAAGACCGCCGCCGGTCAGGGAGTGCGTACGGGTGTCCTGCGATCCTACGCCCGTTGACTGGTTTATCGTTTGCGCGTAGTTGACGTTCCCGATCCTGGCCTCGATTAAGGTGCCCGAGGGCAAGGCGTGCCAGACTGGGTCTTTGCGACGCCAAATAGCACGTAGGGGACACCTGGAGCGGCGTTGATCGTGGCCTGGTTTACGTGGATGAGCAGGCCGAGCTAGTGCGGAAAGTGTCGACAGTGTGAATGCGCGGACCGACGTGACGGGCAAAATACCCCTACCCTAAGCACATGCTCCAAGTGACGGTGGACGCCCCGAACGGGAGCTTACTCTTCCGGGTCGCGGGGCCGGCCCTCGAGTTCACGGAGGAAATCCTCCATCTCGGTTGGCATGGAGAGCGTATCGCCCTCCTCGACCTGCTCCGGATCGGCGGTGGGTTGTTGGAGGTCGTACTCCCTCTCCATGTGCTCCAAGAGCCTCGCTACCCCTGGGTTATTTTTGACCCCCTGGGATATCTCTCGATACTGGATCTCGCCCTTTTCAGTATCCACCAACGAGTCGGGATATCCATAGAGGGCGCACATCGCCTCCATCATGCGGGCTACGCCCATGTAGTCATCGTCGAGCTGGACATACTGCGGCAGGTGCAGCATTAGGCTCGTGAACTCCACCCCCATATCGTCGAGGGACTGGTTGACCAGATTCACTATGCTGGTAGGGCCTTGATAGGTGTTTCGATGGATGGAGACGATACCCTTGGCTCGAAGCTCCTGGTCTTCGGTGAGAGAGCCGGTGACGCGCAAGGGCCGAGTGTGGGGTACTGAGTCGTACATCGACCCGACACGGCAGTACTCGGTCACATTGAAGTGCTGCAATACTTCGACGATGGCATCGGTGAAGTCTTCGCCTCGCGCATGTGGCTCTCGCAGGTGAAGGAAAATGTGGTCCCGGTCCGTGGCGTCGTCGTGGGCGGAGTGAACTTCACTGTTGGGAATCCTCAACGACCTCTGCCCATCATTTGCTTGTGCCCGTGGGCGGTACATTGTGAAATCGAAGAAGTTGCCCGGGCGGGCCAGCTTTCCGACCTTCCTCGCGCCGAGGTGACTCTCGATCTTTCTGAGTACGAGGGTACCCACCCGTCCGACATCTACCCAGGGCCGCAGCATTACCAGGGCCCGAGTATTGGTGAGGGTGGGTGCATCATCCGCGATCTCGAAGGCGCCAATTTTCATACAGAACATCCTGACATAGAGCGTCGGACTGTGCAAGCCCGCCAGATTGCCACCAGACATGCGCCGGTTCACCCAGGCGTTGCTCTTGAGCAGAACTTGCTAGTGACTGCGAAGAAGCGGCTGATAAGCGTGCTGAATTCGGACGGGCTCATCTTCTCCGCGAGGGAAGTCGAGCCTCGCACACCACCGAATAGCAGCGTCAGTTCCACCTCGACCTCACCGATGTTTTTGCTTGCTGTCATCTGGCACTGATGACAGCAAGGCAGTGCTAATTCTGTATGGGCCTCGTCCCACGATACGCATTGCTGGTGCATCTGACGCATGGGCTTTTCCAGCCCGTCACCGGTTAACAGGGACCTTCACCATCGTTCCGTTGAGTTATCGACGGTCATAGCTACCCCTCCCGTCTCGACGGATGTGACCGTCACATCCGCCCGGTCCACTTCAATCCTTTACCGTTGCCGATCGGTCCACATGATAGTAAACATGGCTGGAACGGAGAGCGAAATGCAGACTCCGGCAGGAACCTATCTCTCCGCCAGGGAAAACTCCAGTTCCAGCACCGCGTCGTCGTATTCCGTGACTCTGGCCCACTCGGCGATTCTCCAGCCCACAACCCATGCGATGCGTTCCCCTGCGACCACCAGTGGAGTTGCGTCGCGCATCTCCCGTGGCACACGGCTGTCCACCATGAAGTCCTGCAGCTTCTTGTGCCCGGATAGTCCGAGTGGCTGGAACCTGTCACCGGCGCGCCTGCTTCGAACCTGAATGTCTCGGATTGTCGCAAAACTGAGGTACGCGACGTTCGCGTCACGAGTAGGCTTTCCGGTGGCCCTTTCCGATTCGATGCGGTTCATAACCCTGGCTGAAATGTTCCACGGCTCTACCCGTGTCTCCCCGGGTACCGCAATGTCGTGATATCCGCCGATCGTGGCGGGAACACGGACCGTCCCGCCGACAGCGAATGTAATGTCCTCGTAGTCGACCGAAAAGAGCAGTCCTCCAGGCAGATCCAGTGATCGGCCCGCTGGTCCGGTCACCAACTGTGCCATCTGCTCGATGTGCCCCTGATCGAGCCGATCCAAGTCGCCCTTTGCTTCGAGTACAGCCCTGCGCAGCAGGTGTGCGCGCACCGCCGGATCCATCGCCGCGAGTGGAGCCTTGGGCAGGGTAACCACGCCCAGTTCGTGACGTGCCATATCGTCCCACACCTCACCCGCTTCACGGTCGAAGTGGGCGACGCCCTGTGTTGCGCTTCTCGACAGCCTCAGCAGAGCCTCTCGAACGGCAGGGTTCAGCCGCTCAAGAAGTGGGATCGCCTCGATGCGGAGCATGTTGCGAGTGGCAGCCGTAGACAGGTTCGTCGCGTCGAGCCTGGGCTCGAGGCCAAGTGCGCTACAGAAGTCCAGTGTGTCTCGCTTGCCGATTGCCAGCAAGGGACGAAGCATTAGCAGGTCCACGCCGTCGATCTTCCGCATCGATGAGGGCCGCATCCCTTGGAGCCCGGCCAGGCCGCTGCCCCTGACGATGTTCATTAAGATAGTCTCCGCCTGGTCGTCAGCGGTGTGCCCCAAAACGACTGCCCTCGCGCCCTGGGCCCTGACGACCCTGGAGAGGAACTCGTACCGGACCTCACGTGCGGCGGCCTCTACAGAGAGGCGTCGTAGAGCGCGGACCTCCTCGACGTCCACAGCCTCGGAGGTGAGTGGAATACCCAGCGAGTGGCACTGGTCGGCAACGAAGGCAGCGTCCGCTGTGGAGGCGTCGCCCCGAAGGCCGTGATCGAGGTGGGCACAGTGCAGTCGCGGTCCGTCGTCGCCACTCAGTCTATGCAGCGCGTGGAGCAACGATAGGGAGTCGGGGCCGCCGGATACCGCGACTACGAGCAGGTCCGTCGTCGTAACACCGCACTCGTCAAGAGCGGTGCGAACCCGCTCAATAAATCGCTCTGGCGAATCCGCTGTACGCATCAGACTGTGCGCGCCGGCCTTCTCGTCAACTTTACGGCCTCGATCTTCAGCCGGTCCATCTCAAGCACCTCGACGGACAGGTCATCGAGGTCGAAGGTTTCTCCAGTGGTCGGAATGTGCCCGAGAGTCTCGAGCACAAACCCGGCGACGGTCTCGAAGTCGCCGTCGCCCAGATCGATTCCGATCTCATCCTTGACCTGGTCGACATTCATGCCGCCCTCGAGTTGGAATGTGTTCTCCCCCAGCGCCTCATACTCCTCGGCGGGGCTCACACCTTCCTCTCCCACGCGGCCCACGACCTCCTCCAGCAGCCTCTTGAGGGTAACGAGGCCGGCGATCCCTCCGAACTCGTCGATGGCGATGGCGATCTGGTTGCCCGACCCGCGTAGCTCGTC
>CAJWER010000098.1 GCA_913030785.1 uncultured Chloroflexota bacterium
GGGATATCGCAAGGTGTTCCTGAAGTGGCTCGGCGTGGACCTGACCGCCGAGGAGGCGGCATCGGACCCCGCGACGCTGCTTACCGGATGGAACGTAGACCTGCATGAACTATTCGACCCTGGCACGCGGTTCATGGAGCTTGCACAGCTGTTTACCTCGGGTGCGGCGGTGGACGACCCCCTCACGCGATGGGACGAGACGACCGTCATCACATGGGCCAACTTCTTCCCCGGAGCGATACGGGCTAGCTGCGAGGATGAGACGCTCCCAGACGAGCAGGTCTGCGTGCGGGGCGAGATTGACGCCGCGTGGGACACACTGATCGTGGCCGGTGACGCGTTGGAGACGGCTAAGTTGGAGGCGGACAAGGCCGTTGGAAGGGCCGTGGCCGTCGTGGCCAATGCAGAGGAGTCGGTGACCTCCGCCGAGGACAGGCTGGCCGACCTGCTGGCGGTGGCCGACACACTGGACGTTGCATCCGCAGAAGGGGATGTACTGCTTGCGAGGCTGGTTCTGGAGTCCGCGGAAGAGGACGCGACACTGCTGAGTCAGGATCCGGACCCCATCGACGTGGCCGCTCTGAGGGCCAGGCTGGCGCTTGCATCGGCCGATCTGGGTTCGGCGAGGACCGACCTGGCGGCGCTTGTGTCCGGGCCCGACGAGGTGGACGTGAAGGGGAGGACCAATCTTGTAGCCTTGGCGGAGGCGCGGCTCGACAGCGCCGCCGTAGACCTTGTCCAGCTCCTCGAGGGAGCGGATGAGGTTGACATAGAGTCCAGGAAAACGCAAGTGGCCCTGGCACGCGCCGATCTGGTCACGGCCGAAAGTGACCTTGCGGAGATCACCACCGGAGTGGACCCGCTGGAGTTGGCTGCTGCCGAGAGTCGCCTCGACGTAACTCTAGCGCTTCTGGACAGCGCGGTGGCGGACCTCGCAGAGTTGCTGGTCGGCCCGGACGCCCTTGACGTGAGCCTGCGTGAGGCCGACGTGTCCTCCGCGACCGCTTCGCTTGAGGCGGCGGTGCAACGCCTCGAAGATGCCGTTATCGTGGCGCCATGGGACGGTCTGGTCTCGTTGCTCAACGTCGAGGAGGGCGACCAGGTGAACGGGGCCACGACGATACTTGAGGTGGTGGACCCGACCGTGGTCGAAGTGGATGGGATAGTAGACGAGATCGACGTGTTGTTCGTTCAGCCGGGTGCCCGCGCGTCGATCACGATGGACGCGATACCAGGGGAGGCGCTGAGCGGTCAGGTGTCGGAGGTTGCTACCGAATCGATCAACCAGCAAGGTGTCGTTAGCTACCCGCTGAGAATTCGAGTTCAGACCCCTCAGGGAGTTCTGCTGCCGGAGGGCCTCAGTGCGGTGGCCCAGGTCATTATCCGTGAGGAGCGTGGCGTCCTACTCCTACCTGTGCAGGCACTGCGCGGCAGCTTTGAGGAGCCTCTAGTCCTGGTCTCCCAGGATGGACGGATAGAGGAACGGGCCGTCGTCCTGGGCAACAGCGATGGGTTCTGGGTGGTGATCGAGTCCGGCCTTGCGGAGGCTGAGCCGGTAGTGATGGAGACGCAGGAGGCGTCAACCCAGCAGGGCTTTGCCGCCATACGTGGCCTCATGGGCGGAGGCTTCGCCGGAGGCAGCTTCCAGCGTGGTGGTGGGGGAGGTCAGTTTGGCGGCGGCGGCGGCGGTGGTGGTCGATAACATGTCTGAAGATCAAGCAATGATCGAGCTATCGGACATGACCAAGGTCTACAACATAGGCACGATTGATGTGCATGCGCTGGATGGCGTCAGCATGTCGATCCATCGTGGCGAGATGGTGGCGATCATGGGCGCATCGGGCTCCGGCAAGTCGACCCTGATGAACGTCCTGGGCTGCCTGGATGTTCCGTCATCGGGGCGTTATATGCTGGACGGGTTGGAGGTCGGCGCTCTGAGCGGAAACCAGCTGGCTGAGATCCGCAACCGCAAGATCGGGTTTGTGTTCCAGACCTACAATCTGTTGCCGCGCCTGACCGCTCAGGCCAATGTGGAGCTTCCGCTCTTGTACGGCGCTGGCAATGATCGAAAGAGGAGGGCGTCGGAGGCCCTCGACAGGGTGGGACTGTCCGACAGGACGAACCACAAGCCTACTGAGCTGTCCGGAGGGCAGCAGCAGCGGGTCGGTATCGCCCGGGCGCTAGTGAAGGATCCATCCATACTGCTGGCTGACGAGCCCACCGGAAACCTGGACAGCCGGTCAAGCGCGGAGATCATGGAAATCTTGATGGAACTTAATCGGGACGAGGGCCGAACCGTGATTATCGTTACTCACGAGCCTGACATTGCCGCGCAGGCGCCCCGCGTCATCACGATGCGAGACGGCGTGATTGTGAGCGACGGCCCGCCTGAGACGTTGGGGCAGGGAGCCACCGCGGCGGCCGGGGAGGCCCAGCAATGAGCCCGTTCGTTATTATCACAACGGCTCTCGCGTCCCTTGGGGCCTCTAAACTCAGGACTGGACTGGCGCTGCTGGGTATCGTAATCGGCGTCGCCGCGGTCATATCGACCATGTCTGTGGGTCGTGGGGCTGAGCAGTCGATCACGGAGAGGATCGAGGCGCTGGGGACGAACCTGCTCTTTGTGAGGCCAACCAATACGGGGCCGGCCAGCAGGTCGACCTTGACCATCGACGACGGCGAGGCCCTGCTGGACCCGTTACTGACCCCCTCGATAGTAGCCCAGGCGCCTGAGGTCAGTACGTCTGGGGTCGTGGTAGCTGGTCGTGAGAACACATTCGCTCAGATCGTCGGCGTGACCCCGGAGTATGAGTTTGTCCGGAGCTACTCGGTTAGCTCCGGTCAGTTCATCACGAATGAGCAAGTGGTGACCAGGGACGAGGTCGCTGTGCTGGGTTCAGAGGTCGCCGAGACGCTCTTCGGGTTCCGTGACCCGGTGGGCCAGACGCTGAGGATCTCCGGACGACAGTTCAGGGTAACAGGCGTTCTGGAGAGCAGGGGAGGGACGGCCCTGGGGAACCTGGATGGGCAGATTCTCGTCCCCATCACGACCGCCTACTACCGGCTCTCGTCCCAGCGCACTACACAGGGCGGAATCGCGGTTCAGGCGATCAACGTGCAGGTCGAGGGCATCGACTCAATGGACAAGGCGATACAGGAGGTTGCGACATCCCTCCGGCTCCGCCACAGGATCACGGACGATGATGATTTCACGATAACGAGCCAGGAAGAGACGATTGAGACATTGACGGAAACACAGGAGACATTCGCCCTGTTCCTCGGCGCCATCGCCGGTATCTCGCTGCTCGTCGGCGGCATCGGGATCATGAACATCATGATGGTCTCGGTAACTGAGCGCACACGTGAGATCGGCATTCGCAAGGCGATGGGGGCGAAGTGGCGGGACATCCTGCTGCAGTTCGTGTCCGAGGCGACACTGCTCAGCCTGGGCGGCGGCATCGCTGGAGCGGTGCTCGGCATTGTGCTGTCGAAGCTGATGGACGGGCGCGAAATCATTGGGCAAAACTTCGAGACGGCGGTCAGCGGTGACATCACGATACTGGCGTTGGCGGTGGCGGCCGCCATCGGGCTATTCTTCGGAATCTATCCTGCGGCGCGGGCGGCGAATCTGCACCCGATCGAAGCGTTGCGTTACGAGTAGCCCAATGGCTACACGAGAGGTGATAAGTTGAAATTCTTTGTAATCTTGCTCTTGGGCGTGGTGGTGCTGGGCGTGGGGTTGGGCGGAGGCGCGGTAGCCTGGACGATCCTCCGTGATGAGGGGGCAAGTGAGGTCGCTGCGGTGGATTTCCCGAGGCCTACGGTCATCGCGAGGCCGCAGCAAGCGGCGCAGACGGCGTCCTCTGGGGACACAGCGGCGGACACATCTGATGCTGTAGATGCGGACAATTCCGTGGCCCCCTCTGTAAGCGCAGTCCCGGATGCCCCATCTGCAATAGCCGTCCCGTTGACGGAAGGCCCTACACAGGAGCAGCTCGCCGAGTTGCGGGAGCGATTTCAGTCAGGCGAGGCGACTCAGGAAGAGCTGGCAGAGCTTCGGCAGCAGTTCCAGGGCGCGGGTGGATTCGGCGGTGGTGGTTTTGGGGGCTTCGGTGGTGGATTCGCGCCTATGGTCGGCGCCATTGAGAGCATAGACGGCAATCTCGTGAGTGTCGGCACTGCCGAGGGGGTCCTGACGGCCATGGTCGGCGGGGACGCGACCGTGAGCATCTCTTCTGAGACGGGTGTCGAGGGCCTGGAACTTGGCCAGCAGGTCTCGGTGATTGGGGAGCGCGACGATACCGGGAGCTTCGTGGCCTCGGCGATCACGGTTGTGACGGAAGGCGGCGCGTTTGGTGGTGGGCGGACCGGTGGTCAGCGTCAGGGCGGATTCGGTGGCGGAAGATTCGGAGGCACCCGCGCCCTCACCGGCACTGTCGACTCGATCGAGGAGAGTAGTATCACCATCGAGACCGAGCAGGGGCCGCTCCCGGTGGCTGTCAACGATGAGACGACAGTCAGGATCACGTCGCAGGGGACGATCGGAGATTTGGAGCCTGGCATGACCGTCGTGATCATCGGGCAGCCGGACGAGGAGGGACAGGTCGTGGCGACATCGGTCAATGTCGTGCCTGAGGGCCTAACCCAGGGCTTCGGCGGCGGCGGTTTCTTTGGCGGCCGGCAGCGCCCTGGAGGTCAGGGCGCTCCGTAGTTGTCATTGGCCGCCTTGGCCGATTAGTCTGCGGACAGCAGCACGTTGCTACCCTGGTAGGCCAGCACAACGGAGTAGTCCGTGACCGAGTACAGCGGCTTGCCGCCTTCGATGATCTCTTTGGGTTTGCGTAGGATGAACTCGCCCTTGTCGGGCCTGTTGTAGACCACGTGGGCGATGTCGAAGCGCTCGACCTGCATTTCGTCTGTCGAGCCGAAATCGTGCACTATGATCGGGCCCGTGTCCACCTGGTACCGCAATGGCTTCCTCAGGACATTCATCGTCTTGATCGGGTACTCCATAACGGCTCGCGTGCCGCTGGCGTCGTCCCTGATCTCCGTCCTGCCGACGAGGGGCTTGTTTGCCAGGGTCTCATCCACGATCTGCTCGTTTGTCTCTAGCATCGTGCTGTCCGCGAATCTCTCGATATCCAGCCGAACGTCTCCCCACCTCTCCTGGTTCTTGGCTGCCTGATTGAATGTGCGGCCACCGGTCGTGTTCAGCCCTGGGTCGTCCAGGTAGTCGGGCTCGGTGACCCAGTGGGTGCGGATGATGATGTGCTCCTTTTCGCCGAAGATACCGCGAAAATCGTAGTTCGGCATGACGATGAGCTTGTCGTCGGAGTGGGTGTGTTCAGCGCGGCACGGTGCGATGAGGTAATACGTGTCCTCGATGCCTGAGGTCTCGTCGATGATCGTGCACGCCGCCTCTAGTTGGATGCGCGACATGCTGCCTTCATTTTCACCGAACCAGGTCATGTAGGACCTTGCGAAATCTATTGCAGCCATCGGCTGCGCCTCCTGCTGAGTGGGTGTGGTGTCTATGGTACGATACCGTATCGCTTGTGACCGCGCCTTGAAAGCAGGCTGAGGTGAAGCTGATGGTACTTGCCAGAGAGCGATGTGTTGCATGCCGGAGGGACTCGCCACGGGTGACCGACGATGATATCGCAGAGCTGCATCCTACTGTGGCAGAATGGGCGCTCACCGAGGACGACGGAATCAAACGCCTGGACCGCACCTTTGAGGTGAAGGGTTTCGCCGAGGCGATGGCTCTTGCCGACAGGGTCGGAGCGGCCGCCGAGGAGGAGGGGCACCACCCTAAACTCACGGTTGAGTGGGGACGCGTAAACGTCGCGTGGTGGACCCACAAGATCAAGGGGCTGCACCGCAACGATTTCATAATGGCAGCCAAGACCGACGAGCTATACGCTGCAAGGTAGGGGCACGGCCCCCTTTGTCACTACCACACGCAATATTTCTGAGAAAGCTACATCAATGAACAACGATCCCGTGTTGTTGCCTGTACCCAGAGAACTCGTCCGCTTGGAGGGCAGCTTTGCGCTGCAGTCTTCGCGCTATATTCTGCTAGACGGCGCCCGGACTCCTGGCCTGGAGAGGGCGGGCAGGGTAGTACAGGAGGCCCTCGCTGAGGTGGGTGCGTCTCTAGAGCTCACGGCGCATGGTGGTGGCTACTCAGACGCCATCGCAGCCGAGATCAGCGTGGCGTCGCGGCGTATTCGACAGTCGGAGGGCTACAGGCTCACTATCGACGCTGATGGGATTGTATTGGTGGGCCATGACTTCGCTGGCGTGCTCTACGGTGCTATGACGCTTCGGCAGCTGGCGCGGCAATACAGGGGTGCCGGCTCTCTCCCGTGCCTGCAAATCAACGACTGGCCGGACCTCCCCAATCGTGGCGTGATGCTTGACGTCACCCGGGATCGGGTCCCAACGATGGAGACCCTGTACGGCCTGGTGGACCTCATGGCCGAGTGGAAGGTCAACCAGCTCCAGCTGTACACCGAGCACACCTACGCCTATCGAGATCATGAGGACGTGTGGAAAGACGCCTCGCCGATGACAGGTGAGGAGGTGATGGCTTTGGACGCCTACTGTCGTGACCGGGCGATAGAGCTTGTCCCGAACCAGAACTCCTTCGGCCACATGGAGCGCTGGCTGGCCCGTCCGGGCTACGTCGGTCTGGCAGAGAACCCCAACGACCCGATACCCAGATCCCTGGACCCCGGGGACATCGGCTCTGTCATGCTTGTGGAAGGCCTGTTCGACGAGTTGTTGCCACACTTCTCAAGCCGCCAGTTCAACGTGGGGCTCGACGAGGTTCCACTTGGGGATGGCAAGAGCAAGGACGTGGTTGCAGAGCACGGGGTGGGTCGCGTCTACCTGGATTTTGTGTTGAAGGTACACGAACTGGTGCGAGGCCACGGCAGGAAGTCGCAGGTCTGGGGCGACATCATAATGCATTATCCGGAGCTCATACCGGAGCTGCCGGACGACATGATCGCCCTTGAGTGGGGCTACGAGGCCACACACCCCTTTGCGGAGGAGTCCGCACAGTTTGGAAAAGCAGGGGTGCCGTTTTATGTGTGCCCGGGAACCGCGACCTGGAACTCGCTCACTGGCCGCACGGACAATGCTGTACAAAATATATTGAACGCGGTCTCGAACGGGATGGAGCACGGCGCGATCGGTATCCTGAATACCGATTGGGGAGATAACGGGCACTGGCAGCCGTTGCCCGTTATGTACCTGGGCATGGCATATGGCGCGGCGGTCGGCTGGTGTCTTGAGGTCAATAGGGACATCGACCTGCCTGCGGTGCTGGACCTTCACGCGTTCGACGATTCGGCTGGCAAGATGGGCCGCGTGGCGTACGACCTCGGTAATACCTACCTGCAGCCCGGAGTGGTTCCTCGGAATAGCTCGGTGCTGCATAACATCTTGCTCCGCTCTCCGTCGACCGAGGAGCCGATCTCGAGGCTCAGCGTCGAGGGCCTGGAACGCACCGAGGCGTACATCGAATCTACGCTCCAACAGATGGGCGGCGCCAGGATGGGGCGTCCCGGTGGAGATCTGGTGAAAGAGGAGTTTGCCAACGCCGCAGGTCTCTCAATCCACGCCTGCCACGTCGGCGAGGCTCGTCTGAAGGCCGTGGGCAACCGTGTCGCGGATGTCCCTCCGCGGACGCTCTGGACCCACCACCATACCGACGATCTGCCCACCCATGTACTTGAGGAGATCGCCGCGATGCCCTCGGAAACACGGCGTCGTCTCGCCTCCGAGCTTGGCCCGCTGATCGAGGAGTACCGAAGGATCTGGACGATCCGAAGCCGGCCGGGGGGTCTCGACGACAGCGTGACGCGCTGGGAGGCAATGCTTGCGGCGTATCGCGGGAACTAGCGATCAGACCTCACGATTCATGGCAGGGTATTGAGCAGGGCGTCGTGCCTATGAACGGATCAGGTCCAGCGTGGAGTCCACGTCGTTGCTGCCTGAGTCGACGTGGACCCCGACTTCTCGGAGTTCACGTTCCATTGCTGTTGCCAGATAGCTGAAGCGCTCTGTGGCGTCGGGCTTGCGGCTGGCTCGGATGTCCGGACCCGGCTCAAGCACTACCAGAAGAACCGGGCGTTGCTGTAGGCCGTCAAGAAAGGCTGTCCAGGTCGGGCCGGTCCCTCACGACCCAGTCGATCACGGGGACGAATCCGGCGTCGCTGAAGGAACGGGCCAAGATGCACATGTTCCGTTGCGTCAGCGTGATCTGGCGCTCGGCTTGATCGGTGGGATCGCCGTCTGGTTCCCCCTGCCCGGAGACAATCATGTCGTCGACGGCGTCGCCAAGGATGTGGACACCATGATCGAAGCGGGCAGCTAGAGCGGCCGATATGGTCGTCTTGTCCGCTCCCGGCATGCTGGTGACCAGCCAGACGTCTTGAGTCGAGTGCATGGGGCCGGTCCGATCAGTTGAGGAGCATTTGGGACAGCAGTGCCATTCGTGCTAGCAATGCGTTCTCGGCTTGCCGGTAAAAGGCTAGTCTGGGGTCTCGCACCGCAATGTCGAAGTCGTCGCTCCGCTGCATTGGGTCCAGGATCACGCAGTGGGGCCTTAGTGTCGACATGAAATCGCGATCGATTCGCAGGTTCAATGCTCCGCGAGACCGGATAAGTTGCGCGTGGGCCAAGGTCCGGGGACCGTTGAGGTAAATTGCATCGACCTCGCGCAGGACCTCGGGGTTGGTGACAGTGGAGAGAGACAGGCCCCTCTCCTCGCAGTAGGAGACCACTTCGGGTTCGGCCTGGCCGCTGAAGGGCATGAGTGTAACGCGGACGCCCTCAAATAGGGCGAGACCCCTGAGCAGGGCGTTGACGTTCCGATGCTCTAGCCGCCCGACCACCGCGATGTGTTTGCCGTCAACCGCACCAAGCTCGCGCCAGAGGGTGTACAGATCCGCTGTTGCCTGGGTCGGGTGGTCGTCACGGCTGCCGCCGTTGACGATGGGGAGCGCGTCAGCCTCCGCCGCCGTGTCCACGATTCCGGGCTCGCTGCTGCGCAAAACCACCAGGTCGACGTGGAGGCTGGCCAACATTCCTATGATACTATCGACGTATCTGGGCGTATTGACCGGGAAGAACTGGGACGCG
Source organism: uncultured Chloroflexota bacterium (assembly GCA_913030785.1). Classification (GTDB taxonomy): domain Bacteria; phylum Chloroflexota; class Dehalococcoidia; order Lucifugimonadales; family CAJWER01; genus CAJWER01. Next base: position 9,154 of record CAJWER010000098.1, read on the forward strand.
TCCTCTGTGTGGTATGCCTGGCCTCCCATGATGTTGATGGCGCGTTCGAATGACGTCCGGGTGAGGAAGCTCGGCTCGTAGAACAGGCAGTAAAGGGACTTGCCGTCGAGGGCGTGCCCGTTGCCGTTGGTGTCTCGGAGCCGGTCGGCCAGTGGAAACAGTTCAGACTCCAGCCATTCTCTTTCGATCTGCGTCGTGCTCGTCAAGTGGCGAAATTGCGGCATATCAAGAATCTCCAGTGTTGGGTGCCATCCCTGGGACACCGGGGTGGCGAGGGCGAGTGTACAACATCAGCGTCAGATTCCGCCAACCATGAATATCCGGACTAACCCCATGTCGGTGGTGCTGCGGTGGGGCCCGGCGCTGGCCTGGATGGCCCTGATATTCACGGCCTCCAGCCTCTCCTCCGAAGCCCTCGAATCCGCAGGAGCCGCGAAGGCTTCGCGTTCCGCGCCGATTGTGGCGAACCAGGTGACTGTCCACCTGATCGAGTTTGGCGTTCTGGCGGCGCTTCTATATCGAGCACTATCATTTCGGAGAGGCGTATTCGTACGATGGGTGATTGTGGTGGTAGCCACGACTGCGTACGGCGCTAGTGACGAGTTCCACCAGTCGTTTGTTCCTGGCCGGTACCCGAGCTGGCCGGACATCGCGTTCGACACCGTGGGCGCCATCCTCGGGTCTTCCGTCGCACTTGGGTGGATATGGCTAGGGCGTCGCGTTCGACCGTCCACTCAATGAGGGCGTGCAACTACACGCAGCGGCTTGTCTGTGGGTTGCGGCAGACGGTATAATCGACGATGGTTTCAATCGTGGGGATATAGCTCAACTGGGAGAGCGCG
>CAJWER010000099.1 GCA_913030785.1 uncultured Chloroflexota bacterium
GGGGCGGGTCTGTGATTCGCGCGGGGAAGTCGTGGAGTGGCAGACAGTGAAAGAGGGCATGTCATAGACCTGCCCCTACGAGAACGACCTACGACAATAGCGGTGAATTGAGTAGTCCACAGAAACATTCAGGACCCCCTTAGACGAAAAACGGAGGAACTAGCTTGGACACAGTAGGTCTTGGAGTGGTCGGGCCGTCGGGCGTGATTGGCCAAAAGCACGTCGCGGAGGTGGCTGCGTCACCCTACGCAAAGCTGGTAGCCATCCACGACATGAACCAGGATGCGGCACGTGAGCAGGCGGACGAGTTGGGCACGAAGCACTACCCCGAACTCAAGACACTCCTGGCCGATCCCAAGATCGACGCGATCACAATCGCTACGCCCCACCCTACCCACCGCAACATCGCATTGCAGGCCTTCGAAGCCGGCAAGCACGTCCTGACCGAAAAACCTCTCGCGGCATCACCTGCGGAATCGGACGAGATGGTCAAAGCAGCTCGCGACGCAGGCCTCACCCTGGGCGTTGTATACCAGAACCGGCTGCGCCCGGACGCCATCCGCGTCAAACAGCTAATCGACGAAGGTTACCTAGGGAAACTGTACCGAACATCGATCATAATGGCTTCCTTTAGAGCCCAGAGCTACTATGATTCTGCGCCGTGGCGCGGCACCTGGAAAGGCGAGGGCGGCGGTGCGCTCTTTAACCAGGGGGTCCACTATCTCGACCTCTTCCAGTGGCTCGGTGGGATGCCCGTGAGCGTCATGGGACAGGCGGGCACACTAATGCACAACATTGAGGTGGAGGACTCAGCATCCGCCCTGGTCGGGTACGCCAGCGGTGCCCAGGGTTACATCCACTGCAACACGGTCCAGACGCCTTCGGACACACGCATGGAATTCTGGGGCGAGAGGCGTGGCATCGTGATCACCGACGACGACATCACCGTTTACGAGCCAGAGGTAGGCTTGCTGGAATTTTCCAAGCGTGAGCGTGGCAACCCCTTTGCAAAACCCACCCTCACAACCTCGGCGCTTGACGTGCCCATCACGAGTGCCGATCACCAAGACGCGATCGACGATTTCGCCCTGGCGATCACCGAGGGGCGCGAGCCAGCAGTGACGGGTCATGAAGGTGCAAAGTCCCTGGAACTGGCGTCAGCAATTATCCTTTCCAGCTGCCGGCGACAAACAGTATACCTGCCCATCAATCGCGTAGACTATGACGAGCTTGTCGGTGAGCTGGCAGAGCGCGGGTCGCTGTTCACACAGGGGGCCTAGCGGGTATCTGCCAGACGGGTGACATATGAGCCTATTCGGCGGAATTGAGTGTGGCGGGACGAGCTTCGTTTGCGCCATCGGCAGCGGTCCCACAGACATTGTTTCCGAGACCAGATTCGCCACGACCACGCCGACCGAAACCCTGGCGACTGCTGTCGATTTCTTCCGGTCGAAGGGCTCGTCGCACACCATCTCTGCCGTGGGTATCGCCTCCTTTGGGCCCGTGGACCTCGACCGGTCGTCGGCGACCTACGGCTACATTACTACCACTCCCAAACCCGGCTGGGACGGCGTTGATGTCGCGGGGTACGTCAGTCGTGAGTTGGCCCTGCCCGTGGGCTGGGACACAGACGTCAACGCGACGGCTCTGGCTGAGCACAGGTGGGGCCACGCCGTCGGCCTCGACACGTTCGTCTATATTACGGTCGGCACGGGCATAGGCGGCGGGGCGTTGCTCGAAGGCAGACCTATGCACGGGCTGGTGCATCCCGAGATGGGCCATATGCGGGTGCCACGCGACCCCAATGACGGCTATCCAGGGTGCTGTCCATACCACGGAGACTGCCTGGAGGGCCTCGCTTGCGGCCCGGCTATTCGACAGCGGTGGGACACCCTGCCGGAAGAGCTCCCAGACGATCATCCGGCCTGGGAACTTGAGGCTCGATACCTGGCTGCGGGGCTGGCCAACATCGTGTTCACTCTATCGCCCCGCCGTATCGTCATCGGCGGAGGCGTGATGAGACGCTCCGTACTGTTGCCTTTGGTGCGCCAGGGGCTGCTCGCCCAACTCGCCAACTACGTCCAAGCATCAGCCCTAGTAGACGACATCGAAAGCTATGTCGTCCAACCCGCTCTCGGGGACCGCGCCGGAGTCCTGGGCGCAATCGCCCTCGCGGAGAGACTTTAGGGTGTTCCATACCGTCCTGAATTTTGGACAGAGGTAATCCATTGATCCAGCCAATCACGCGCCTGTCTAGCGGCCCGAAGCACCACTTCTTTGGCTACTATGGCATCAACCCATGGGACGGCACCGGACAGCTTCACCTCGCGCTCGAAACAGACTTCCACGAGCATCGTCCCGTGGTCGGAGACTCCGCCACAGTTGGGACGGTCAACCGCAGTACCGGTGAGTTCAACGCCGTGGGAAAGACGTCTGCATTCAACCTGCAGCAGGGCGCTATGATGCACTGGGTAGGCAACGGGGTGGATGAGGAGATCACCTACAACGATTGGGAGAACGGTCGCGTCGTGGCAAGAGCCGTCCACCCGGCCACAGGATCGAGGAGAACCATTGACAGCGCAATCGCAGCGGTTTCGCCGGATCGACGCACAGGGATGGGCCTGGACTTCGCTCGGATGGCCCACTGCAGACCGGTAGTCGGTTATGCCAACGACATCGACCCGGCTCAGATCGACCCGTTCCCGGAGAACGACGGACTATTCCTAATCGCCCTCGGTAGCGGACGTTCCCGTCTGGTCATCTCCATCGCTGAGGTCGTCAGAGCGACCGGTTACCAGATGAGTGAGGGCGGCATCGCGTGGTTCAATCACGTCGCCTTCAACACCATCGGCTCGCGCCCGATGTTCTTCTGCCGTATCAAGTTGCCAGGTCCGCAAAATCACCTGACGTCGGTCTGGAGTGTCAACCCCGACGGCAGTGACCTTCGCAGTCAGATAGGCTTCGAGTACAGCAGCTCTCACTTCGCCTGGAGTGACCCCCACAGGCTCACGATATCGACCGAATTGGGCGGCGATATGTCTTTCATGGAGATTATCGAGGGTGAGCCCGGAGGCACGCCGGTAGGTCCGGGCGTGTTGCCCTCAGACGGACACAACTCGTTCTCGCCGGACAAGCAATGGATGGTCTGCGACACCTACCCACTCGGCCCAGACCGGCTCCAGCAACTGTTCCTGTTCAACGTCGCAAACGGCACCCGCGTAGAGCTAGGGGCGTTTCACGCCGCCGATAGATTTGCCGGCGACATCCGATGCGACCTCCACCCACGCTGGTCCCCTGATGGCAAGTCGATCAGCATCGACTCTGTCCACGAAGGCTCTCGCCAGATATACGCGTTGGATGTCTCGGAGGTGGTCCTAGTCAGTTGAGAACTGGGCCCCTCGCCAGAGAGACGGCGCTCCTTCTCTTCAGTCTCCTTCTCTTCAGTCAAGGACTGGAGCTGGCCAGCCAACTCAAAGAAAGACTTTGACATGGAGGCGAGCTTGGCATCGGTGCTCAGGTCGTCCTCCAGATACTGCCTGTACATCCTGTTGAGGGCGGTAAGCTCGCCCATACGCCGTTCGAGAGCCGCCGTTCTTTCCTGAACAACACGCTCCAAGTCTCCCTGGTACTCAGCGTTCTCCGTCACCAATCGATGACGCTCGACGGCTCTCTGGACCTTCACCAGGATGTCGTCTACCTTGAACGGCTTGGTAATGTAGTCGTAGTCGTCCAGTCGTATCGCGTCCATCGCGATCCCCAGATCGATAACCCGCGATGTCCGTCAGATCGCAGTCCGTATTCCTCATGCAGTATCACAGCTCCTCTAGGACGATGGCCCTTGCCCAGGAAGCGGTGACGCGTTGCATTTTCACAGGCAAGGCTATGAGGAACACTCGCTGTTTTTTTATCTGGTGAAGTCCGGTCAGCGCGTCCAGAAATGCGATACCGGCCAGTAACAGCCTACCGTCGCCGTCCTCCTTGCCGAAAGGGGTGCCGGGGGGCGAATGGCGGACGCCCTCGATGCCAATGGCCCTTATTTCGGCGTCAATTAGCCAGTCGATCGCCTCGAAAGTAAGGTAGGGTTCCTCATCCTGATCACCACCACGGATCAGCACAATGTCGCCGTTCTTTACCCCTGCGTCACGAAGGTCCTCGGGGGATACCGCCTCGCCATCGCCCTTATGCGCGAAATCGCACACTACCGCCTCACCCATGTACGAACTAATGGGCATCGAGGCTATGTCAGCGCCATCATCCGCGTACTTGTAGGGTGCCTCGACGTGGGTCCCGTTGTGGGTCTCGCTCTGTATAAAGTGCATTCGGGCGTTATACGCCATCATCTCCTGAACCTCGACCGGACGGCCGTAAAAGGGCTCGCCGTGGAGATAGCGGCCGTCTAGCTTGCGCTCTCCCGGAACCAGTTCGTGGGACAGGTCAATAATGCGGTACTTCGATAGATCAATCACAAAATTCCTCCTGTTATTCAGAACACGTTGAGACTACAGTTTTCGTACCAGCCTGGACCCTAACCCCCTGGGGAGGTCGCGATCTACCACAAGGTCTGTCGCCAAGTGAAACTTCATGAAGTCGCGCATGGCGCCAGCGAGTCGCTCGATCAGGGCTTCATCGGGGTCCAGGTGGTCTTTGAGGTACAGGGCCTTCAGACGAAGGGTTCCGGTGCGACGATCCAGCACCGGATCGAAACGGCCAATCAGGTCGCCTTGATCGAGTATCGGCATACAGAAGTAGCCCCAGATCCTAGTAGGCTCGGGCTTGTACGCCTCCAGTATGCTGTGGAAAGACCATAGGTCCACGTCACGTCCCTTCGCCCACAATAGGCTGTCGAATGGGCTGAGGAACGTGGTGCCTAGACTCTGCAGATCCCCATCCGCCGCGCGCTCCAACGCTGGCAGATTGTCCCTGTGAACTACGATTTCATCGGCCGTACCGTCGTTCATGCTGGCGATAACCTGCACAATAGTGCCGTCTTCGACCATCGCTTCCAGGGCCGGTCCGGATTCGCGACGCTTCAAATGGGCGTAGTCGGCAATCTGGGCCAAGCGACATGCGCCAAGGGCCAGAATTGAGCGTTCAAGAAGGTGTCTGAGGGTCTGTTCCTGGGTTGGCTCCGTAATATCTGTCCAGTCCGGTAGGACGCGGTCAGTCAGATCGTACACTCGCTGAAAATTCACTCTCGACGAGACCATCAGATCTCCGCGGTTTACAAGTAGCTCAAGTGCGCGCTTGGCCGGTTTCCAGTCCCACCAGCTCCCCCGGCGAGGCCCGTCGTAGTCGAAGTCTCCGGCTCGCATCGGGCCTTCGCGCTCGATCCTCGCAAGCACTGCCTTCACAAGCTCTCGGTTCTTCGCGCTCCCCATACTGCCCCAACTACGGCGGTTGGCTCTTTTCGCGGTCAACTGAAAACGGTAGTCAGCAAGAGGTATAAAACACGCCGCATGCTGCCATCCCTCGAACAGATGGCGATTCTGTCCGTCGTAGGCGAGCCGGGCCAAATCTTCGGCGTCGTAGGCCCCAAGACGGCTCCAGAGCACTAGCTCTTGACTGCGTCGCACTACCTGAAGAGTGTCGATCTGCAGCCAACCCACCCTCTTGACTGCCTCAAGAACGTCTTGAGGACGCGGTGTCCGCTCTGAGTTCTGAGCGAGCCCCTGGGCACGCAACGCGAGATCACGCACGGCCGACAGCGGGTACACATTCCCGCCGCTCACCACAGAGTCCCCTATGCCAGTCTGCTTCTTCAGATTCTGTACAGGCGTTCGGAGTTGCCAGAGAACATCGCGGTTCGCTCGGCGTCGCTGAACTCGGCCGTAATCTCCAGGTAGGCGTTGACCACGGTATCGTAGGAGCTCCACAGCCAGTCCACGGGCCAATTGGTCGCAAATATGCAGCGGTCAGGTCCAAACGCTTCAATGCAGTGGAGCACATAGGGCCGGATGCTATCCGCCGTCCAATCGCTGTCGGTCATCGCCAGCCCGGAAATCTTGCACACGATGTTGTCGGCCTCTGCCAGGGTGGACATGCCCTCGCGCCATTTGGCGAAATACTCGGCGGTTCGTTCCTGTGGCGCGCCGGTGTGGTCGATGACAATCTGGACGTTGGGAAACCTGGCTGCGAGGTCACGCAGCTTAACCATGTCTGGCCATTGGGCGCTGATGCTGGAAACCAGGTTGTACTTCTCCATTAACTCGAAGCCGCGCCAGAAGTCCGGCTCGGCCAGGTAGTCCCCATATGAAAAATCCCGGATGCCTCGCATATTCGGGTAGCGGCAGTGCCCTTCCAGGACCTTCTCAACACTACTGTCCCTGAGGTCGGCGTAGGCAACAATGCCATGGGGATATCCCGTGCGATCGGCGGCGGCTTGGAGCCACTCGGTCTCCTTGACCGGGTCCTTGCTGCCGATGGCAGCCTGGACGTGGACCGCCTTGGTCACGTGTGCAGCCCGCGTCTCAGCGATGTAGTCTTCGGCAAGATAGTTACGTTCGGCCAACTTCTGGAGCTTCATGCCCAGCATCGGATGGGGGACGCCCAGTTGCCAGTCGCCGTAGATCAGCTCAGGGTGCTGCATATCGTAGAAGTGCACGTGGGCATCGACGAACGGTTGATTCTGCAAGTTAGCGTCCTTCCTGGCTGATACTTGCGGGCTGCCCCGATGCTGCGGAGGTATACGCCGCGTCGAGAAATTCGACGGTATAGGCGCCGAACTTGGCAGGGGCAGCGTTATCGCCACCGTCCAGCACCAGGTCCGCAAACGACCGTGACGGCATGTGAGCCGGGTACAGCTCTTCCGTCGACAGATCAGTGTGCGTTTCGGAGGTGCCGTCGTTGTAGTGGATGTCCAGGCGACCGTTGGCCAGGTCCTGCCGCACGAATCCCTTCGTCCCATAGTATTTGATGCCCTGGTCCGGGGGTTGACCCGGCTGAATGCTGCCTGTGGCCCCCATCGTGCCGATCGCCCCGTTCTCGAGGCGATAGCTGATCGCATCCACCAGGTCGACCGCCAAATCGAAGCTCTCCATCATCGCGAATACCTGTGTTGCCCTTAGCTCCATGACCCAGAAAGCCATGCCCATCGCGTGGGTGATTTGCAGGTGGCCCTGGCCACCGCCTGAAATGGCAGGGTCCGAATACGAATTGTCCTCGGGGGCAGTAACCGGGTAACCGAAATCGCCTCCGTAAGCGTTCCCCACGCCGCGTAGGTAGCGCTCGACCATTGACGCGAAAACCCCGGACACGAAGCGGATGTCGCCTATAGCACCCGACTGCACGATCTCTTTGGCTTTCAGGGCGTGCCTGGTGTGTTGGAACGTGTAGCCGATCGACAGGTGCAATCCCTTTTCGTCCGCGCGCCGGACCAGGTCCCAGGCTTGCTCGGCCTTCAGGACCATGGGTTTTTCGAGCAGCACGTTTATGCCGGCATCTAGCGCGTCTCCTGCCACCTCATAGTGGTAGGCATGGGGGATGGCGATCACTACCCCGTCCAAGTCCGGCACTGCAAGAAGCTCACGATGGCTCTCGTAGCGTCCCTCAACATCGTAGTGATCCGCCGCCCCGGCAAGTTTATCCGGTTTAGGGTCAGCGATCCCCACGAACTCTACGCGGTCGTAACCGAGGAGGCTGGGTATATGATGCTCAGTGGACCACCAGCCCGCACCGACAACGCCTATTTTCGCTTTTCGCATTCCTGAACCTCGTGTGGGCGGATCTAAATAGCGTGCCTGAGCACCCTTCTCGACGATCCCGACCCCTCCCCACCCAAGAAATGAAAGAAACAAATTGGTTCTCTGAGGGACACCCTCAGGCTCCCGGCATAGGGGCTCCGCCCCTCCGGACACCCCGTATATCTATGCGGCACAGGTTAGAAACACTCTCGATATAGAAATGCCACTCCTCTGCACACCCATATATCCGTACCGCGCCGAAGAATAACTCTCGGTATTAGGGGCTCCATCTCTCTGCACCCCGCTTATCCGAGCCGCCACTATGTCACCCTGAGGCCCTCCCCGGTCGAAGGGCCTGGGGCGGGGTCCGTCGCGCCAAATGTCACGCAGAGCCCCAGCATGACCTGATCGGCACTTGCCGGTCCATCGCCGCGCCCATGCACTTAGCGATGGCGCCGACCCCCGACTAGGGGAAAATCGGCCTGTCCTCTACCTCGATGAATATTGGTCCTTCGTATGGGTGCTTGGCTGCTACCTCCTCATCTAGCTCGACACCGAGGCCCGGCTTGGTGGGTGGGATGATGTAGCCGTCCTCCCACTGTAGCGGCTCCTTGAGTATCTCGGCGTGGAACCCGCCAAAGGTCTCGATGCTCTCCTGAATCAGGAAGTTCGGGCTGCAAGTACCGATCTGGATATTGGCCGCGGCCTCGATTGGGCCGCAATACAGGTGGGGTGCAATCTCCACATAGTGAGCCTCCGCCATCCCCGCAATCTTCTTCGCCTCGAGGATGCCGCCTACCCTACCCAGGGCGGGCTGGATTATTGAAGCCCCCTGCCTGTCGAATAGCTCAGCAAATTCGTACTTGGTGGCCAGGCGCTCTCCGGTGGCGATAGGGATGCTGGTCGATGATGCTACTCGGCCCATCTCTTTCTTGTTCTCCGGCGGGACCGGCTCCTCGAACCACAACGGATCGAACGGCTCCAGCCTCTTGGCAAGCCTGATCGCGCTTGAGGTAGTCATCTGCCCATGAGTACCAATGAGCAGGTCGGCCTTTGAGCCGACTGCGTCCCTGATGTTCCTGGTCACCACCTCGGCATTCTCGAGCGCCTCCATAGAGAGCTGCCGGGGATCGAATGCAGACATCGGCATGACAGGATCGAATTTCACCGCGGTGAAGCCCTGCTCGACATAGTGAGCAGCCCTCTCCGGTCCGATCTTGGCATCGCCAAAGGCGTCGGCCACCGAAAGAAAGTCCTGGGTTTCGCTGTCCGGCGCGGGGTAGAGGTACGTGTAGGATCGAAGCCTCTCATGTACCTGGCCGCCAAGCAGGTTGTATATCGGCTGGTCAAGGGCCTTGCCGATGATGTCCCAGCAGGCAATCTCGATACCGCTGAGCACGCCCACGAGTGACAGGTCCGGGTGCTGGGTGAAGCCACTGGAATAGACGATTCGCCACATCGATTCGATCCTGAACGGATCCCAGCCTAAGATATACCTCTCCACCACATCCTCGATGAGCTGCGTCACTCGGTGGGGATGGAAGGGCACGCCATATACCTCTCCGAACCCCTCGACGCCGTCGTCGGTAGTTAGCTTCAGGAACACAAAATATGCCCCGCCGTGGTGCGGAGGTGGGTTCGCTACCACATACGTTGTTACATCTGCAATATTCATCGCCAAGAACTCCTTGGAGTCAGTGCTAGCTATCCCGACACAGCTAAACCTCGGGGGCGCAGTACCGCAGGTCCACCGGAACCGTGCCCATTACCGTCTCGCCGTCTATTCGCGTGTGGATGATGTTCTTAAGCCAACTATTTGTGATGGGCCACACATGCCCGCTGGCGAACACCAGATATTTACCCCGCGCCTCGGCGCAGCCCCAGTTGAGCGAACGGCCAAAGGTGAATTCATGGGACGGGATTCGGAATATCCGGGCGCCGTATTTCTCGGCTATCTCCAGAGTTCCGTCTGAAGAACCTGAGTCCACCAAGACTATCTCCCAGTCCCGGTAACTCTGGTTGTG
>CAJWER010000100.1 GCA_913030785.1 uncultured Chloroflexota bacterium
AGCGACACCGCATGGGGTATTTCGAGCTGTAGCATCAACACGTCTGCGTCATCGAGGGAACGCCGTGCAACTGCGAGCTGTCCGTCGTCGCGCTGCATATTGGCACCGAGTATTTGGACGATGTGGTTCTGTCGCTCGGCGTTCAGTAGGATCACGGCGATACCTGAAGAGTGCTCGCTGTCTGTGGCCACGCCTTTTACGTCTACACCGTATCCCTGTAGCTCCTCCAACAGGATCGGTCCGAATATATCACTCCCTATACGACCGATCATGCTGACCCGGCCTCCCATACGCGAGGCCGCGACCGCTTGGTTGGCGCCCTTTCCGCCCGGAGCGGTGTAGAAAATGTCGCCGATCACCGTCTCTCCGGGGTTAGCGAGCCTAGGCGTAGTAGCGATCAGGTCCATGTTAATGCCGCCCAACACCACGATTCTGGCTCGCCTGCCCACATCGACACTCATATCTGATTGGCTAGAACTCATCCGATACGGCCCTCCTCCAGCATCTGCTCAAGAACCTGTGCTGCCCCATCCTCGTCTAGAGGCGCCGCAACCATGTCTGCCGCCTCAAGCACCTCCGGCAGTGCGTCTCCCACCGCGACACCCAGCCCGGCCCAGCGCAGCATATCGACGTCGTTGTATCCGTTGCCAAATGCGATCGTCTGGCTCCGCCCTATGCGCAACTGATCACAGAGCCACTGTAGCGCATTGTGCTTGCCACCCTCGGGGTGCAGAATTTCGCAAAATGTCGGCAGCGATCTGGTGATGTGCAACCTGGAGTCGAAGGTCGCCTTCAATCGCGGCTCCAACTCGGCGATTTCTGACGGGTCCCCAACGGCAAATAGTCGCGAAGGACACATCTCGGCGACTTCAGACAGGTCATCTAGGACGTGAATCCTGCCCTGGTTGCGTTCGTTGTAGCCTTCAGCCCATGGTGTCATCATGTTGACGTAGGCTTCGTCCCCTACCGAGGCGACTATTTCACTGCCCCAGTCCTCCAGAGCCTCGAGGGCCGCCAAAACCAAACCAGGCGTGAGGGGTCGATGCCAGAGGACCTCTCCAGTCTCGGGGTCGGCTACGTGGGCCCCTTGAAACGAGACAATAGGAGACGTCAGACCAAGCCCCTCCGTGGACGCCAGAGCCGAGCGAAACATCCTCCCGGTCGCAACCGTGACCGTGGCCCCAGCCCGGCCAACGGCGTCGATCGCCGCTCGGGTCCGGTCGGAGATGCCATGCTCCTGGCTCCGAATAGTGCCGTCTATGTCCAATGCTACGAGCCGAAAGTCCATCCAATCCCTGTAGTGTGATAATATCTGCGTTCGTATCGCTGTAGGACAACCCCATGAAACCATCCCCCAGACGGTTGCTGTGGATGATAATCGTGCCATTGGTGGCGGTTGTCATGGCCCTGGCCTACAGGGCCTCGTGACCCACAACCGGTTCATCCGGTCCTCGGGCCGTGCAATCCTCGATAGTCGTGAACGACCCCATCAGGCGTGGTCCTCCCGGTAGTGTTCGGAAAGAAGGTCGCGGCCAAAATCGCCCTCGATATCCCGCCAAACCGAGTGAATGTGGTTAGCCATATCCTGGGTGTTGTCGTACTCGATGAATAGACTTGGACCCTGGATGCGATAGTAGTGCCCTTGTCCTCGGTCGCGGCTACCAGCCCACCCGAACCGAACTGCATCCAGACCTTCCGTATTCAGCCGCTCCAGGGCGTTCGCGGCAACGTCCGCGGGCTTACGTTCCAAATATACCTGGATCAGCGCCATGAGCTTGCCGCGCTGATCCCCGGACATCGCATTTGCCGGCAGCCCGGCCGCGCCACCGATTTCGACGCGAGGACTGGCGCGGCTGATGATGTCCGGTGGCGCCACCGGGTATAGGGTCGCCTGCTCAAGCTGCCCCGGGTCCAGACTGAGCACGAGATCCCTGCCAAGGTACTCCTCATCTTCCAGAATGCGGAGGCCCTTGCTAGGGCCGGAGGGCACCGAGGCCGGATTTGCACCGAAGAACGACGGCGTTGGCGAAACAGCCTCGCCGTCAACGATGGCGTAGTTTAGCGACAGGTGGTGTCCCTCGACGCGCCAACCCCACGGCTCTTCGGTCCCCGGGGTCCCGAACACGGTGAAATAGTAAAGACCAGAGTCCCTGTCCCACCGCCCGACACCCACGCCAGCCTCGATGTATCCAAGGATCACCTCATGATCAATGATCGACAGCGCCTTGCGGTAGCCGTCGTCGCTTAGGCCGCCGGCGATCATTGCCAGTGCTGCTTCGCGCTGCGAATCAGACATCACGCCCAGCGCGATGCCCTGTCGCGCCTTCGGGACATAGTGCCAGTTGTGCCGCTCGTCGGCGGCAAAATCGAAACTAGCCAGAGACCTCTGCTCGGGTGACAGCTTCGGCAATAACTGCGACGCTGCTGCAATCAAGACGTTCGCGGTTCGGGACGCGCTGTGAGTTCCGGACATCGTTTGGCTCCTATGCGGATAACTCGGGCCGAGTATAACACCCGGTGCTTGGCCCTTGTGGCTGAGCGTATCGCGGTGTAGATTACATTACCGCAGGCATCGTAAATTGCGCAGAGTCGCCTTTCTGCTCTTCGTGATTTATGCAGTGGACGTACAAATATGACCCGCAATACGGAGGTCTTGCATGGCAACCACGACATCAGGCACTACGCTGTCATTGAACCTGAGCGGAGAGCACCGAAAGCTCTCCAAGATAGTCCAGAGCGCAAATTTCGTGGCTGGCCTGGGCATCGAAGGCGACCGCCACGCCACCGAACGCACGGAGCGCCAGGGCTACCAGGTCCTGATAGTGGACAACGAGACCCTTCAAAAACTCGATCTTGAGCCGGGTGTCATAAAGGAACAGGTGACCACGACTGGCATCGATGTGGCGTCCCTGAAAGTCGGACAACAACTCGCCCTGGGCGACGAGGTCGTCATCGAAATATCAAAGGACGCGCCCCCGTGCTCGCGCATGGAGGAGATACGGCAAGGGCTCCAGAGTGAGCTGGAGGGACGGCGCGGCATGCTGGCATCCATAGTAACCGGCGGCACCGTCAACGTAGGGGACGCCATCTGCCTCCTTTAGGGTACTGCGCACGCTATGTTGGGCAGGGCGAGGCACATCGGCGGTCCAACTGACTTAGGGGGTGTGCAGAGGGGCACAGCCCCTCTGCCGGGAGCCTGAGGGTGTCTTTCAGACAAAAAGGATACTTTTTTCTTCTTTTTTCTTTCTTGAGAGGGGTTAGGCTAACCTGCGAATTGGTTCCTGTATCCAACGATCAACAATCAACGCTACAATAATCCAGCAAACACGGGGCTGTTTGACCATTCGAGAACAACATACCCAAGCGAGGAACATAAATGAACCGACTCATCGTTACGGGACCCCGGCAGGTGAAGTTCGAGGATGTCCCGATCCCCGAGTGCCCCGACGACGGTCTGCTGATCCGTGCGATCGTTACCGCCATTAGCACTGGCACCGAGATCCGCGTCTACCGCTGGATCCCCGTGGACCCCGAGGGGAAGTATCTCCACGGAGGTATGCTGTTTCCAGACGGACCCGCCGAGAATGGCTACTGCATGGTCGCCGAGGTCGTGCAGGTCGGCAAGGACGTGGAAGGCTTCTCGGAGGGTGAGCGTGTGTACTCGAGCGAGACCCACAAGGAGTACGCGGCCGTCGATCCCAGTTCGCTACTAAAACTCCCCGACGCCATCCCTACCGAGCATGCCGCGATGCTGAATGTTTTGGGTGTGGGCCACATCGCAGTGCGCACTGGCAAACCGGCTGTCGGTTCGAACGTGGCAATCCTTGGGATGGGAGTAATCGGACTTGCAGCTCTGGCCTATTGCAAGGCGTTCGGACTCCGTACAGCCGCCATCGACATGAGCGAAACTCGCTTGGCCATCGCCAGGGAGCTAGGTGCGGACATCGCCGTCAGTCCTGCAGCACCGGATTTTCAGGCACAAATTGATGAGCTGTTCCCCGAGGGCGCGGACATTGCGATTGAAGCCGCCTCAACTTGGAAGGCTATCCAGACCGGCATGGACGTGGTTGGCAAGGACGGTCGGGTAGTAGTCATAGCACGCCACACCGACATGCCCCACTACAACCTCGTCGGCCATCCATATCTGTCGAAGCGAATCACCCTCCACAACGCCATGGGCTACGAAGACGAAGGCCAGCGCTGGGACCGCGCCCACTGCATGGCCCTTACCATCGACATGCTGGCCACAGGCCGGATGGACATCGAGCCGATGCTCACCCACCGCATCAACTGGCGTGAGCTGCCCGACATCTATCACCGCCTCGACCAGGGCGATCTGGACATCGTAGGCGTCATCGTAGACTGGCGCAGCTGATAGGCAAAGGTCATGCCCCTTTGGCGATGTGTGAGTGGCATCCTCATACATCGCCCTTAGATTGACTGAGGCGCGACTGCGGGCGTACACTTCCTCGAACGCCTTTTTCGACTTCGTACGTGAATAAGGATGGCTCGTTGGTCAAACTCCCCTCAGGTCCCGCCGACTCTAGCGTGGCGCAGCCCGCTGAGACGGTCGCGCCCGAACCGAAACGTCGTTTCTTCGGCATAGGGGGCACTACATTCGAGTCCCTGGCGATGCGAGACTTCCGGTGGCTTTTCGCAAGCTCAGTCACCTCGTTCATGGCCATGAACATGCAAATGTTCGCCAGGGTTTGGCTGGTTCTACGCCTCGCCAATGATTCACCCTTTGCCGTGGCCTATATTACCGGAGCCTTCGCCCTTCCGATGCTTCTCGTCTCGGCTGTTAGCGGGGCGTTGGCAGACCGCATCCCTCGTCGTCGGATGATGATCCTGGCGCAGACCGGGAATGCGGTTGTGGCCCTGGTAATAGGCATTCTCGACGCCACCAACCTGATCGCCATCCGGCACCTCTTCGGGTCGGGGATCCTCTCTGGCGCCATGATGGCTTTCAACATGCCCAGCAGGCAAGCGATCATCTCGGAGATAGTGCCCGAGGACAAGCTGATGAACGGCATCGCCCTACAGAGCTCTGGTATGAACATGACCAGAATAGCGGGTCCAGCGGCGGCGGGCTTCCTGATCATACTGATCGACACGGCCGGGGTATTTTTTATTGTCTCAGCCCTGTACTTCGCCTCCGTACTAACGGTGGCGGTAATTGATGCTGGCAAGACAGCCAAGTCCCGATCAGAGAAGAGCGTCGTTGGTGACATTGGCGCCGGTTTCAAGTACGCCGCACGCGAGCCGATCCTACTCGGTCTTATCATCCTTGCCTTCATCCCGGTTCTTTTCGGGATGTCCTACCATGTACTGCTCCCCTCCTGGGCCCGGGAGGCCCTCAACGTAGGTCCGGAGGATCTCGGTGTCCTCTTGATGACCATGGGCATCGGTGCGTTGGCAGGCAGCCTCCTGGTCGCCAGCCTGAAGGGCTCGTCCAATCGCGGCATTCTGTTGTTGGGCAGCTGCATTACCTGGGGGATTGCCCTTGCGGTGTTCGCTCGGACCACCTCCTATATCGTTGCCCTGCCGCTGCTCCTGTTCGTGGGCCTGGCAAGCTCCGTTTTCATGTCCCTCAACATGACCCTTCTCCAGGTCAAGGCATCCCCGGAGATGCGGGGACGGATCATGAGCATCGGGATGATGACGTTCGCCGTGATGCCCCTGAGCGCGTTGCCTTTCGGCGCTCTAGCCGAGCAGGTTGGAACGCCCCACGCACTCATGACAAGCGGCCTGCTGCTCATTGCCTTCACAGTCCTATTTGCAATCGCATACCCCCAATTCAGGAAAGTCACCTAAGTGTTGGTGCTGTGCACTCTGAGTGGTGCTGCTCACGCTAAGTTGGGCGGTTCTTGGCCATTCCCTAGCGGGTGTGCAGAGGGGCGCACCCCCTATGCCGGGAGTCTGAGGGTGTCCCTCAGAAATAGTTATATTGTTTCTCTTGTTCCAAATGGTGATGGCGGCTCGTCGATAAATCGTCGGTGGCCTCCTATCTCTATAATCATGATTGAGGAGACACTAATGTTGTATCCCCTGCAAGGAAGAGGACGACAATGACCAACGGCGGACGGTCGAAAATGGCCCAGACGGTGCTTGGACTCGTGCCACCAGAGGAGCTGGGCCCCACGACGACCCACGAGCATCTGCTCATCGATTTCAAGGTCATGTACACCCCGCCGACTGAGGCCACCGACCTTCACAAGTCGCTTCAGCCCGTGTCGTTGGAGAACCTGGCGTGGGTTCGATACGATCAGTTCCGGAGCCGGGACAATATGGAAATCTTGGATGAGGAGCTTTCCATCTCCGAGGCGCTCCTCTTCAAGGTTCAGGGCGGTATGACGATCGTCGATGCCACTACGATCGGCATCGGACGTGATCCCCGAGCCCTCGCTCGGATCGCACGAGCGACCGGGTTGAACGTCATCATGGGTGCTGGCTATTACGTCGGCGTGACTCATCCCGACGGCATGGGCGCGAAGACCCCCGAGGAGATCGGCGCGCAGATCATCGAGGAGCTTACGACAGGCGTTGGGAACACCGGCGTCAAGGCCGGCATCATCGGCGAGCTAGGCTGTTCCTGGCCCCTCGACGACAACGAGCGCAATGTGCTGATCGGTGGCGCGATGGCTCAGCAGGAGACCGGCGCAGCCATCCTGATCCACCCTGGGAGGAACGCCAAGGCGCCCTTCGAGATTCTCGACGTGCTGGAGGAGGCGGGCGCGGACATCGGTCGAGTAATCATGGGCCATCTGGATCGCACGATATTCGACGACGACAAGTTGCTGGAACTGGCAGCCAGGGGATCCTACCTTGAGTACGACCTGTGGGGCTGGGAGACCTCTTTCTACCCGCTAGGTGACATAGATATCCCCACCGATGCGCAGCGTATTGCCTGGGTGAAGTTGCTGATCGACGAGGGGTATGCAGAGCGTATCGTTTTGGCCCACGACGTCTTCTGCAAGACCAGGCTCGTCGCCTACGGCGGCTTCGGCCTGGGCCACATCCTTGAGAACATAGTGCCCAGGATGCGACAGAAGGGCATCTCTAAGGTCGACATCGACAAGATGCTCGTGCAGAACCCGGCAAGACTCCTAGCCTTCGCATAACACAGTCCAAGGAGGACGATAGTGGGAACACCAGAGGACAAGATCGCGCAGATGGGGCTTGAATTGCCTCCGTTGCAGCAGCCGGTCGCAAACTACGTCTCCGCGGTACAGACCGGGAGTCTACTATTCCTCGCAGGCGCCGGGCCCGCGGTTCCGCCGGGCGGCAAGATGCTCACAGGCAAACTTGGCCGCGACCTGAGCGTGGACGAGGGCTACGAGGCAGCCCGCTCGGTGGGCCTCGTGCAGATCGCCAGGCTCAAGGACGAGCTTGGGGAGCTTAGTCGGGTAGGGCGGATCGTAAAGCTGCTGGCGATGGTGAACTGCACGCCGGACTTTACGGACCATCCTGCGGTGATCAATGGCTGCTCCGACCTGCTCGTGGAGGTCTTCGGAGACGCGGGTCGGCATGCCCGCTCTGCCGTTGGCATGGCCAACCTGCCTTTCGGTATCCCGGTCGAAATCGAAATGATAGTCAACGTCGTGGACTGAGCGGGAATTACCGCTGAGGTCGCTGAGAAATCAATTATTGGGAGAAGCAGAAAATGGGAGCTATTGAAGATCGGATCAACAGTCTTGGGTACTCGGTGCCGGACGCGGCGACCCCTGTTGCCAACTATGTGACGACCGTCCACGTCAAGAGCGCCGGGCTTGTTTTTACGTCCGGGCACGTGCCCCGCAATGCGGACGGCAGCTTCTGGGCCGGCAAGCTCGGAGTCGACATCAGCGTTGACGAGGCGTACAAGGCGGCCCAGAATTGTGTGCTCGGTATCCTCGGCTCGCTGAAGAATGAGCTGGGTGATCTGGACCGGGTCACTCGTGTCGTGAAGCTGCTGTGCCTGGTCAATTCTGCTCCCGACTTCACCGACCATCCGCTCGTTGCCAACGGTGCATCTGACCTGCTCGTGGAGATCTTCGGCGACAAGGGCAAGCATGCCCGGTCGGCTGTCGGTCTTTCCGCGCTCCCCGGGAACGTCTGCATCGAGGTTGAGATGGTCGTCGAGGTCTCCTAGTAGCCGAGGAGCGATAAGTGGGCCGAATAGCGCTGGTCGGCGGGAACGAGTTTCGAGCGAACTGCGAGTCGATGGACAGGTTGCTGCTTGACGCCACCGGCGCTGAGCGTCCCGGCGTCGCGATTATCCCGACTGCGGCAGCGGAGCAGAATCCGTCGATGGCTGCGGCCAACGGTGTATCGCACTTTGAGCGGCTGGGTGCCGACGCCTGGCCACTGATGGTTCTCACTTCCGGCGACGCTGATGACCCCAAGAATGTGTCGCGCCTCGATGATGCCGACCTCGTGTACCTGACCGGTGGTAACCCGGGCCACCTTCTTGACGTGCTGACGGGCTCTGCGCTGCTCGACGGCCTGAAGCGTGCCCTGCAGAGGGGCGCGGTGGTGGCCGGTTCCAGCGCAGGGGCGATGGTCATGGGCTCCTGGATGGGCTTTCGCGACTGGAGGCCTGCCCTTGGAGTCGTGCCCAATATTGCTGTCCTTCCTCACCACGAGAGAAGCGACCCTGACGCCACCGCGACTCGGCTTTCGGGAGCGCTGCCAAGTGGGGTCGCTGTCCTGGGTGTGGATGTTGAGACCGGCTGCCTCTCCGATGATGATGGCTGGACTGTCGTCGGAGACGGTGCGGTTGTCTTGTACTCTGGTGGCCGTTGGGAGCGGTTTGAGAGCGGCGCGTTGGTTCCGCTGTAGGCCGGGTTGGATGTTTGAACACCAAGCTCAAGATATGAAGCTGGTGCATTTTCCCGCCCACCCTTAGGTTGTTTTTTATGTGGGCCCCATCCCCCGTTCCCTCTGCGGGAGGGGTTTTTCCCTCTGGACTCTTCCCGAGGATTTTCGAGATAGTTTAAGTTCTTCCTGTCTGTCATGGAGCTTGAGATGAGGCTCGCTGGAAAGGTTGCACTTGTTACTGGCGGCGGCTCCGGAATCGGGGAGGCTGCCGCACTGTTGTTTGCCCGCGAGGGCGCTCGCGTTGTCGTCGCGGACTATTCGCTGTCTCGTGCTGCGGACGTGGCGCATAGGATCAGGGCGGCGGGCGGTGAGGTCCTTGCTGTCGCTGGCGATGTCTCGGTTGGCGAGGACGCGCTCAAGATGGTGCGGGCCGCAATCGACGGCTTCGGGCGGCTCGATGTGCTCGTCAATAGCGCGGGGGTCACCGCACGCAACGCTCTCGGTCCCGACGCCACACCCGAGGAGGTGTGGGACAGGGTGATCGAGGTCAACCTCAAGGGCTCCTATCTGGTGTCCTGGCATGCCGTTCCGGAGATGAAGCGGTCCGGCGGCGGCTCGATCGTTAACCTTTCGTCGATCATGGGGCTGGTTGGCTATCCGCGTGGCATGGGTGGCGGCTTCAATCCCTATCCGGCCTCGAAGGGCGGCATCATTCAACTCACGAA
>CAJWER010000101.1 GCA_913030785.1 uncultured Chloroflexota bacterium
GATCCTGACCGAGATGATTACCGGGGGGATCATCGGCGAGGATGGCGTGTTCGCCCACGACTGGAAGGCACGCATCAACCACCCCGCGAGCCAGCAGGTGTTCCAGAACCGCGGCGGCACTCTCCCGAGGACGCCCCCGGACGTGCTGGCGAGGGATGTCGGGCCGGGGAAAGTGTATCCAGGCAAGGACTGGGAGGTCACGGCGGCCCCTGCCGACCACGTGCAGCCACACCTAGACTCGTTGGCCTATCGTTTCGATAGCCCCGAGGGCAGCGTCGTATTCACCGGTGATACAGCACCCTGCCAGACGGTGGTGGACCTCGCAAAGGACGCCGACGTGATGGTGTGCATGTGCTGGGACGAAGAAGATTCGATGCAGGCCAGCAACGAGAGCGTAGGCGTCACCGGCACCCACGGCGCAGCAAAGATGGCCCAGGAGGCCGGGGTCAAGAAGCTGGTCCTGGTCCACGTGGGACCGAACCTCGCAGGCCACGGTCCAATGGAGAAGGGCATCGGCGACGTCAAGCGCTTGTACGACGGCGAGATTGTCTTCTCAGACGAGCTGATGACGGTGGACGTATAGGCCGCTGCGCGCGCTGGGTGGGGCGGGGCATGGCATCCCTGTTGGCACATTCAGCTTTCCAGGAATTCAAAAGAATGTCTTGAAAGGCGCCACTTGGGTGATGCTGAAATGATCCTGGCTTTGTCACACCGGAATGGATGCTAGGGTTAGACCCAGCCATCAGAACCTAAAACCCCTCTAGTTAATCCTGATGCGCGGGTCTATGAGGCCCAGGAATATGTCGGATATCAGCGTCCCGATCACGGTGAGGGTGCCGAGCATCATCACTATCGCCGCAGACACGAACAGGTCCTCGGCCAGCAGCGCCCGTAGCAGTAGCGGGCCCTCCGTCGGGAGGCCGAGCACCACGGAGACGATGATGCTCCCCGACATCAGTACCGGCAGCAGGTAGCCTAGCGTGCTCACCAGAGGGTTCAGGGCCAGCCGCACCGGGTATTTCAGGATTAATTTCCACTCAGGCAGCCCCTTGGCCCTGGCAGTGACCACGTAGGGCTTGTTCAGCTCGTCGAGGAGGTTGGACCGCATCACACGGATGAGGGCCGCCGTGCCGGCGGTGCCGACCACGAATGCCGCTATCCAAAGGTGCGAAGCCAGATCGACCACACGCCCGAAGCTCCAAGGCGCCTCGATATACTCCGGAGAAAACAGGCCGCCGATGGTGTGGTCTGGGAAGTAAGCGAAAGTGATCCAGAGCAGCCACAGGGCCAGCAGGAAATCGGGCACGGCCAGGCCCATGAATCCTATAAAGGTGACCGTGTAATCCTCAATGCTGTGTTGGCGTACCGCCGAGTAGATGCCGATGGGGATTGATAAACCCCAGGCAAACAGCGCCGTCGTACCCGCCAGGATGATCGTCATCAAGAGCCGCTCGCTGACGATTTCGTAGACGGGTTTTTGGAATTCGAGGGATCTACCGAAGTCGCCCTGGACAACGCTCCACATCCACTTTAAGTACCGCACTATCATGGGCTTGTCCAGCCCGTACTGCGCCCGCAGCGCCCGCCCAAGCGACTCTTCCATGACGACACTGCCGCCGCTGCCGGGCCCGCCTCCACCCTCCAGCAGTTGCTGAACGTAGGTGTCGACGAAGTCCCCCGGCGGTAGCTGGATCACGACGAAGGAGATAATCGTCAGCGCCCAGATGGTGATCAGGGCAAGGAACACGCGTCGAATTATGAAGGTCAGCATAACGGGTCAATCCTCAGAAAGCCGTCGATCCCCATTGGGTTGCGGCCTCGGCTTCCGGAACCCCTGCAAACCACCGTCCGTCCGCCAGATTCTCCCGCCCTGGGCCGGTCTCGACGATGGGCGAGAGTCTAGCACCACAACCCGTGACCGTCAATTTGCCTGGGATTCGCCAGATCTCGATCCAGGGGCTCCGTGATAGAATGAGGCGCAGGCTAGTCCGTCGTTGGAGGACTAGCCCTTTAGCTTTGGAATTTGGAGAACCCAGCGATGAACCTTGGTGTACTTGGCCCCCTCCTGGGGGCCTCCCCTGAGTTCCAGCGGCTGGCGAAATCGCTGCAGAAGGAGCACGCCGCAGTCAGGGCACAGGTCATCTCTGACGCGACTCCATTCCTTCTGGCCACACTATGGCGTGACTTCGGACGCCCAGTTCTGATCGTGACTCCCGGCGCAGAAGACGCTCGTCGCCTGTATGACCAGGTCCTTCTCTGGACAGGCGACGATCCGCAAGTACTTCATTTCACCGAGTCCGAGACTCTGCCCTTCGAGCGACTCGTAGCGGACATGGACACGGCCCGTCAGCGCATTCGTGTGCTCTCTGCGTTGTCGTCAGGCGAAGCCACAGCACCGCTCGTCATCGCTTCGGTGGCGGCTACGGCGCAGAAGACCATCGACAGGGTCGCCTTTGAAAGCAGCACTCACACGCTGTCGCGGGGCCAGACCGTCGACCCGGACTCGGTGGTGGATCAGTGGCGTCGGATGGGCTACCGGGTCGAGCCAACGGTAGATGTGCCCGGACTGGTCAGCCGCCGCGGCGGGATAATTGATATCTATCCACTGGGCGCTGACGCCCCGGCCCGAATAGAGCTGTGGGGCGACGAAATCGACAGCATCCGGCTATTCGATCCAGAGACCCAGCGATCCACTGAGCTCGTCGATTCCGTCGCGATCATTCCCGCCCAGGAAACGCTGCCAGGTCTCACTGATCGCGATGATTTCGATCGGATCCTGGGCAGCCTCAACCTATCCAATTGCATCGAGGCCGCCCGCACCCGTATTCGGGAGGAGTTGGACCTGCTTCTCGACGGACTTGAGGTCGATGACCTGGAGTTCTATGCAGGTCTGTTCAATAGAGGATCACTCTACGATTACCTCCCTGATAACGCGCTGAGCATAGTTCTGCGACCCACTGACATTGCCGAGGCCGCGTGGGAGATCGATGAGCGGACCAATGAGCTTCGCCGTGTCAAAGAAGGCCGCGGCGAGTTGCCCGCTGGCTTCCCGTCTTCCCACTTCCTCTCAGCCGAATCGGACACGAAGGCCAGCAGAATCAGGCGTCGTCTGCAAATTACCACTTGGGGCGCCGAGGAACTGACCCGAGATGAGACCCACGTGCTCCCTCTCGGGTCCGCACCGGCCTTTCTCGGTAGGCTGGAGCGTTTCGTGGAGGAGGCGCAAGACCTTGCGGACAGCGGTCACCGCGTCGTGGCAGTCTCCTCGGTGCCCAAGAGGCTTGGGGAGATACTGGCTGAACATGGCGTCTCGGTGAACCAGGAGACGTCTCTAGACGGACCGCCTGCGCCCGGCTCCATTACCCTGCTCCAGTCCACCGGCGCCGGGCTGACCGACGGATGCGTTCTGACCGTGAACGCAGAGAAACTGGTCGTGTTCAGCGACGCTGAGATATTTGGCATCGCTAAGCAGAGACGAACGGTGCGTCGGAGGGCCGCCAAGCGCGGCGCGATCCTGTCGCAGCTAAGCCCCGGCGACTTCGTAGTACACGTTGAACATGGCATAGCGCGCTTTACTGGCACCGGCCGGAATCCCAGGGACGAGGGAGAGGGCGAATATCTGATCCTCGAGTACGCCGCCGGAGACCAGCTCTACGTGCCGATGGACCACATAGAGAGGGTCACACCCTACGTCGCTCCGATGGATCGTCCACCCAACCTGACCCGCCTCGGGTCGCAGGAGTGGAGCCGTACCAAGCGGCGAGTAGAAGATTCGACCCACGAGATGGCAGCCGAACTGCTGGCCATATATGCATCGCGTGAGTTATCGGAAGGCCACGCATTTCCTATCGACACCCCCTGGCAAGCCGAGTTGGAAGACTCCTTCCCATACGAAGAGACCCCCGATCAGGTGACCACCGTCGCCGAGGTCAAGGCCGATATGGAAAGCACCAGGCCAATGGACCGCCTGGTGTGTGGCGATGTCGGGTACGGCAAGACCGAGATCGCCCTGCGGGCAGCCTTCAAGGCGGTCATGGACGGCAAGCAGGTGGCGGTCTTGGTGCCCACGACTGTTCTGGCTCAGCAGCACTTCGCCACATTTAAAGAGCGTCTGAAGGCCTACCCCGTAACAATCGATGTCCTGAGCCGCTTCAGGACCGACGCGGAGCAGCGCAGTGTTGTGGAACGTCTGGCTGATGGCAAAGTGGACATATGCATAGGCACCCACCGCCTCATTCAGAAGGACATCAAGTTCAAGTCCCTCGGTCTGGTGGTCATTGACGAGGAGCAGCGCTTCGGCGTTGCTCACAAGGAGCGCCTGAAGCAGATGCGCCGCCAGGTGGACATCCTCACCCTAACAGCAACACCGATCCCGCGGACACTTCACCTGTCGCTAGCAGGCATTCGCGACATGAGCACCATCGAGACGCCGCCCGAGGAGCGGCTGCCCATCAAGACCTACGTTTCGGAGTTCAGCGACGAGCTCGTCCGCGAGGCCATTCGCAGGGAAATCGACCGGCAAGGACAGGTGTTTTTCCTACACAACCGTGTCTACAACATCGACTACATGGCCTCCTACATTAAAATGCTAGTCCCGGAGGCCACGGTTGGGGTGGCCCACGGCCAGATGCCGGAGCACCAGCTTGAGCAGGCCATGGTCGACTTTGCCGAGGGCAAAAATGACGTGCTGGTATGCACCACTATCATCGAGTCCGGCCTGGACATTCCCAACGCCAACGCACTCATCGTCAACCGCGCCGACGCATTCGGACTGGCACAGCTCTACCAGCTTCGAGGACGTATCGGCCGGGGGGCACGACGCGCGTACTCATACCTCCTGATCCCTGCCCAGGCGAGCCTCTCCGAGGTCGCTGAGAAGCGTCTCAAGACCATGCTCGCCGCAACTGAACTTGGGGCCGGGTTCCAGATCGCGATGAAGGACCTGGAAATCCGCGGGGCAGGCAACCTGCTCGGGTCAGCCCAATCCGGACACATCCACGCGGTCGGATTCGACCTCTACACACGGCTCCTGAAGGACGCCGTCGAGTCTCTCCGTGCCCAGGCTGAGACGGGTATTACGACCAACGGCGACATGGAACCTGATGGAGCGGACCCGCCCAGCGTCACCGCGCCTTCTGAGGCAGTGGGACCGACGGGCATCGACATCGAGATCCCCGCCAGTATCCCCGACGACTACATCGAGGACCTGGCTACCCGCCTCGAGATATACCGGAAACTTGGCGCGGCCCCAACGAACGACGAGGTGGACTCGATGGAGCGAGAGATTCTCGATCGGTTTGGCCCGCTGCCGTGGCAGGTGCTGAACCTGCTCTACGTCGCCCGGCTCCGCCTCACCGCCGGCAAGGCAGGTATCGAGGCAATCGTGAGGAATCAGTCGGCCATCGTGCTGCGGTTCCGCCATGAGGTAGGCGGTGCCCGCGATGTCCTCCAACGCCTGCTCGGCCCATCAGCCAGCGTGGGGCATATGCAAATCCGCCTCGATACCAACGCGGTCTCCGACGGCTGGGAGGCACCGCTAATGTCCACTATCGAGAAGCTGGCCGAGTTCAAAGAGCGACTTGAGTCGCAGTTGGCGGTGGGCTAGGGTGACAAGTGTAGAGCCGGCAAGCCCTTCTGGTGGAGACGCTAAGGATGACGGATCGAATCGAGCTAAGAACAGAACGCCTGCTATTGCGGCCGTACAGTCTGGAAGACGTGGACGATGTCCTCGCCTACTGCAGCGACAAGGAGCTGGCTCAATACGTCCCTGGGCTACCCCAACCGTACACTCGGTCCAATGCTGAGCGGTATGTTGCCCGCAAGTTGCTCAAGTCGTGGGATTCGAACCCATCGTTCGCTATTGTGCTCGACTCAACCGTAATTGGTGGCATCAACCTGCTGATCGACAGAAAAAAAGAGACCGGCGAACTTGGCTATGGCATAGCAAGGACTCATTGGAGTAAGGGCTTGACCACCGAGGCCGCGGGGGTGGTGGTCGACATGGCTTTCGACAAGCTTGGCCTAGCGTAGGTGTCCGCTTCAGCAAACTTGCAAAACCCGGCATCCTGGCGCGTAATGGAGAAAATAGGGATGACCCGTGAGGGAGTGTTGGGGAGCCACCGCAAGGTCTGGGACCGGCGGATCGACGAGGTCTTCTACGGCATCCTCCGTGGGGAGTGAGAGGATTGCGATCGCGGGCTAGTTATCGATAGAAGGTATATCGCTGGACTCGCCCCACTGTCGTGGGATCCAAGGACGTCGATCACAGCACCCAGTTCGTTTTTTCCTTCCGATGCGTACAGCGGGTAATATGGGCGACAGGGACGAGGTCATATCATGCGTGAACTGCTGAAAGCGCTGGACGAGTCAGGCAAGCCCATCCGCGTCTCCATCATCGGATGCGGCAGGTTCGGGTCGATGATGGTGGCACAGATCAGACGCGCCCCTGGAATGACCCTCTCTGTGGTTTGCGATGCCAATGGTCAGCGAGCCCTGGACGCGCTGCACCAGGCGGGCTACGACCCCGCAGCGGCCGTCACCACCTCGACCGTCAGCGATGCCAACGACGCAATCCGGAATGGCGATATTGTGGCGACGGATAGTGCGGATATCGCCATTCAGTCAGAGGTGGACGTTGTTGTCGAGGTTACCGGCAACCCGGACGCCGGGGCCCGCCACTGCTTCGAGGCGATCTCGGCCGGCAAGCACGTTGTGAACGTCACCGTCGAGGCAGACGTGCTGGTCGGCCCCATGCTCAAACAGCTGGCAGATCAGGCAGGGCTTGTCTACAGCCTGGTTTACGGCGACCAGCCCGCCATCATCGAGGAGCTTTACGACTGGGCCGTGAGCCTCGGTTTCGAGGTAGTCGCCGCGGGCAAGGGTACGCAGTACGTTACCGATTACCGCAATGGCTCGCCCGACGACGCGCTGCTGCGGTACGGGTACAAGAGTGACGACGACCTGTCCGGCCTCAATGCCGAGATGTACAATTCCTTCCTCGACGGCACTAAATCCGCCGTCGAGATGTGCGCCGTGGCTAACATGACGGGACTGGTCCCCGATCTACCGGGGATGCACACCCCCCCCGCGAGCATCGAAGATATCCCCAGGCTCCTGATACCGAAGGAAGACGGGGGCATCCTCTCCCAAAAAGGCGTGGTCGAGGTGATCAGTTGCCTGCGTGAGGATGGCTCGTACATAGAAAACTCGCTTAGGTGGGGCGTCTACGTCGTCATCACGAGTGATAGCCCATACCTGCAAGGCTGCCTCCGAGACTACGGCGTCCCCATGGACCCGACCGGTAAATATGGGCTGATGTATCGTCCGTACCACCTCGTGGGGATGGAGGCGCCGATCTCCATCGCCAAGGCATTTCTGTACAAAGAACCGACCGGGGCACCGCGTGGGATCGTGGCGGAGGTCGCCGCCGCGGCCAAAAAGTCACTTCAGCCAGGGGAGGTCCTGGGGGGCGAGGGGAGTCACACGGTGTACGGCAGCATCGTTGCCGCCGCGCAAGCCAAGCAGCAGCGCCTCTTGCCAATCGGGTTCTGCGCCTGGGCCACGGTGACGCGCCCGATTGCGGAAGATCAGATGCTAAGTTACGAGGATGTGAAGCTGCCTGAAGGCGGTTTTGCATATCACCTGCGACTGGTACAGGACGGTACCCCGTCGGACGCCCCGCGCGTCGGGTGAACGCCCGAACAAACGAAACCAAATTTTCCGCAAGGTGCCAAGGAGCGCAATGGACATCATCACGATGGTCTCGCCTGAGATAGAGAAGTATGCCGTCGACCACACGACACCGTTGCCCGACCACATGGAGGCGTTGAAGCAGTACACCATGGACAATATGCCATCAGCGGGCATGCTCTCCGGTCCCATCGAGGGGACACTGCTGCAGTTCCTCGTATGGGCGACCGGCGCTAGGCGCGTTCTGGAGATCGGGTGCTTCACAGGCTTCAGCGCGCAGATGATGGCCTCCGCCCTGCCCGAGGACGCCACCCTGACTACCTGTGAGATCGATTCGGACGTGGCTGCGATAGCCCAGTCGCACCTCGACCGCAGCCCCGACGGCCACAAGATCGACATTCGAGTCGGCCCGGCTCTGGAGACGTTGAAGTCGTTGGAAGGCCCTTTCGACCTGGTGTTCATCGACGCCGACAAGACCTCCTATGCCGACTACTACGAGAGTGCAATGGGGATGCTCTCCGACCGGGGCATCATCGCTATCGACAACGTGCTGTGGAGCGGCCGGGTGCTGTCTCCCAAGGACGATTCCGACCGTGCTATCGCCGCGCTCAACGATCGAATTTCCCAGGACCCCAGGGTACGGCACGTGCTGCTGCCAATCCGAGACGGTGTGATGCTAGTCCACAAGGCCTGAACGAGGACTAGCCCACGCGGTACAAACTCGGCACGCCTTGCCCGGACCCCAGGGCAAGCGTACACTTCCCCCATGAGCTCCGACACGGGGCGCTCCGCGGAGGACGGCCTGGAGCCGTCGCTGCCTGCCCCCGATCACTCCGAGGCCCCTGCCACCGAATTCTCCGCGCCTCAAGGCGGTCGGAGGGTTCGCCGTCGGGCGGGCGGGACCGGAACCTTTGACTCCTTCCGGAACCCAGGATTTCGACTCCTGTGGTTCTCGATACTGTTTTGGGTGGCCGCTGGAAGCATGCAGACGGTGGTCCGCGGCTACCTGGCATACGATCTGACCGGCTCCGCCAAGGTGCTTGCGATCATCGTCGCGACCCAGGTAGTGCCGGTCCTCGGTCTCGCGCTGATTGGCGGCGCACTGGCCGACCGCCATGGCCACCGCCGAATGGCCATTATCGTCGGCACCATGGGGGGTGCGGTGACGGCGACGATCGCCGGGATGGCGATGGCCGGCGTCATGACGATACCAATTCTGCTCGGGCTGGCGTTCTGCCAAGGATTGGGGTTCGGCATCGACTTCTCGGCGCGCCAAGCGCTGATCCCACAGCTCGTCGACCGTGCCGACATCTCGGCCGCGATCGCATTCAACGCCACCACGTTCCAGGTCGGCTCTTTCCTCGGTCCGGTTATTGCCGGGGTCGTTATAACGGCCTACGGCGCCGGCGCCGCGGTCCTGATGTTCGCGGTCTCGACGGCCTGGATGGTGACCATGATGTTCGTGATCCGCCAACCCCACGCACCGGGCCCGGACCGCAAACAGCGTGGCATATTGTCCGACATGGCCGAAGGGTTCGCCTATCTCGCCGGCAACCCGGCGATCCGCATCCTGTTGTTGATCTCGTTCACCAATGGCCTTCTGCTGCGCCCCTACAACGATCTGCTGCCGGGCTTCGCCGCGGAAGTATTCAGACGCGGCCCCGAGGGTCTCGCGACTCTCACCGCCGCGGCCGGCCTCGGCGCGCTCAAGCGCGTCCCAGCCCCCG